>NZ_NTLW01000047.1:0-27840 GCF_002632075.1 Pseudoalteromonas sp. ESRF-bin5
CATTAGTGGTCCCTTAAGACCATCGGTATATGGAAATACTGCGCTAGCTTCATAACCTTTTGCATTTGTATCAGGGTGACCTAAATAACGCTCTGTGTAATGAGTGTCGTATAATGCCCAATCAGTTACCGGAGCACCTGATACACCGGCAGTAAAGTAGTCACCAGCTTTAAACATGGTCATAAGCGCCATATAGCCACCGTAGCTATGGCCGTAAATACCAATGCGTTTAGCATCTACGTAGTCAAGTGTACGTAAAAATTCAACGCCTTTAATTTGGTCGCTTACTTCAACGTCACCTAGGTTTTTGTATATAGCGTCTTCAAACTTTTTACCACGGTTGTACGAACCACGGTTATCAAGTTGAAAAATTACATAACCTTGCTGCGCCATATATTGAAAGTATAAATTTTTACTGCGCCAGCTGTTTGTAACGCGTTGAGCATGCGGGCCGCCGTATACGTTAACAATGACTGGGTGCTTTTTACCTGCACTCATATTAGTTGGTTTGAATAAGCGGTAATGCATTATTTGTCCATCGTCAGCTTTTAACGTGCCATACTCAGGTGTTGCTAAATTGCTCAAATAAGGTGTAAGTGGGTGGCTGTTATCTAGCTTGTTTTCTTCAAGCCAAGTAATAAATTCGCCGTTAACTTTACGCAGTGCTGCCGATTTAGGCTTATTAACAGAAGAACTTGTGTCAATAAAGGTTTTATTATCTTTTGCTAGCACTACGTTGTGGTACTGGCCTTGTTCAGTAATTCGTTTAGAGTCACCTTTTTTAAATAAAGGTGCGCTGTATAAGTGGCTTTCAAGTGGTGTGTCTTTTCTGCCAGCAAAGTACACAATGCCTTTTTTCTCATCAATGCCTTTTAGGCTATCAACAGCCCAGTCCCCCGATGTAATTTGACGAACTAATTGTCCATTTGTGCGGTAAAGATAAAGGTGCTTAAACCCATCACGCTCAGAAGCCCACACAAAGTGTTTTTTGTCTTTTAAAAAAACGAGGTCAAAATGTAGGTTGATCCATGTATCGCTGTTTTCTGTTAGGGCTACTTTTTGCTTTTTAGACTCAGAGTCATAAAAGCGAAGTTCGAGTGTTTGTTGCGAACGATTTTGCCATTGGTAAGAAAGTGTTTTGCTGTCTTTTAACCATTTAGCGCGAGCAATGTAAATATCTTCGTCTTTACCTAAATCAATCCAATCAACATGTTGATTGTTTAACTTAACCACACCGAGTTGAATTTTAACGTTGTCGGTACCGGTAAATGGATAACGTTGATTAAAGAGCTTTACTTCGTCAGCGTATATTTCGTTGCGAATAGCTTCTTTAACAGGTGACTCATCAACACGTGTATAAGCAATTTTAGTTTCATCGCCCGACCACCAGTAGCCAGTCATGCGGCTCATTTCTTCTTGCGCTACAAATTCGGCCATACCATTTTTAATAACGCCGCCACCGTCTTGGCTTAATTGAATTTCTTTACCTGAATTAAGAGCTAATGCGTATAGGTTTTGTTCGCGTATAAACGATACATAGTTTCCTTTTGGCGAAAAGCGTGCATCGGTTTCAAATGCATCTGTGTTGGTTAGCTTTTTACTTTTAGCTGAGGCTAAGTCGTAGTAGTACAGATCGCCATTAAGCGGAAATAAAAGTGCTTTGCCATCGGTTGACCATGTGTACTCTAGAATACCTTTGCCAAAAATACGTTGGCGTTCGCGGCGTGCTTTTTCTTCGTCTGATAGGTTTTCAGGGCCAGAAAATAATTCGGCTGAATCGACCAATACACGATTAGTGTTATCTTCTAAGTTGTATTCCCACAAATCGTAGCGGTTGTAGTCGTCAGTTTTACCCTGTAGGTAAGTTACACGGCTTCCATCTGGCGAAAATTTAAGTTGAACGGGAGATTTACCTGATAGGCTTGGATCATCAAAAATGCGTTCTAGCGATAAAGGTTTTGCTTGAACACTGATAGCGCCCACAATCAGTGGTACAGCGAGTGAGAGGTGTTTTATTTTTTTTAGCACAAGGTTACCTTAGCTCAGTATAAATATTATTTTGAATGGTAAAGCCAAGCGTGTGCAACTGCAACTAAATGCTATAAAGTAGCAATTATTAAAGATTAACAAGGAAAAACACAATGACAGATAGCGACTTTGAACTGGCCGTTGAACTTAAACGAGATTGTATAGAGTTAGCCGATTGGCCACTGTGCAAGGTGCTTTTATTAAACGATAGCCTGTACCCGTGGTTTGTATTAGTGCCAAGGCAAGCTGGTTTAAAAGAAATCATCGACTTATCTGAAGACGATCAAGTGGTGTATTTAAAAGAGTCTGCAAAACTAAGTAAGTTACTTATTGAGGTTTTTAACCCAGATAAATTAAACGTCGCAGCTTTAGGGAATATGGTGCCGCAATTACACATTCATCATATTGCACGATTTAAAACTGATATAGCGTGGCCTGCGCCAATATGGGGTAAGTTTGCGGCAGTCCCTTACACTGAAGAACAAATAGAAAAAATAAAAGCACGTTTTTAAAAGCAAAACATTTACACAAGTGAGGATTAAAATGAAATTACTTAAAACCCTGAGTACGAGCTTATTTGTTATTGCGTTATCGGGCGGTTATGTTGCTGCTACTGAGCAGGTAAATAATACCGAGGTTGTAAAAAAAGCTGATATTAAGAACTTTGCTGTTCATAGCGACCTTGTGTATTCGGCTGCACAGCCCAGCAAAGAGCAATTAAAGCAATTATCTAAAGCAGATGTGAAGCACGTTATAAATTTACGTGGGACAAATGAACAAGATTGGGATGAAGGTGAGTTTGTTCAAACGCTTGGTATGGATTATCACGCATTGCCTATTTCTGGTGCGCAAGATATTACAGTCGCAAATGCACGCAACTTAGCAAATTTACTTAAAAAACTAAACGGTGAGCCGGTTTTGGTTCATTGTGCTAGTAGTAATCGAGTTGGGGCTTTAGTTGCTATTTCAGCCCATGAAGACGGGTTAAGTATTGATGAGGCGCTTGAAAAAGGAAGACGTTGGGGGATGAAAAGCCTTGAATCTAAAGTGCGTGATGTTATAAGCAAATAAAAATAAAGGCGTTACAAGGTTAACTGTAACGCCTTTTTAGTTTTAATTAGTTAAGACCAAGTACGTCTTTACCTTGTTTAAAGGTCACATCTACAGGGATGTTTGCTTGGCTTAGTTTTTCTAAATCTTTGGTGAGAGACTCTTTAATATCACCATGGGTTGCAATCAGCTGGTCGACTTTTTGGTAATCGCCGTCACCTTGCAAAGTTAAAATTAGACGAGAAAGCTTCGCCATAGCAATACTCATTTTTTCCATATTAACGCGGTAAAAGCCTTCTTCATTTTTAGAAAATGCGCCTTCTTGTGCAAAAAAGTTAAAGCGAATCATATTTGCTTTACCGTGTGCACTTGACGCGCCAAAGCGCACTGAGCGGAAAATACCGGCCATAAAAGTAATGTAGTAATCTTCAATGGTTCCTTCGCTGATTTCGCCTTTATTTAATAATTGCTCAACCATGTATAAACCTAAAATATCGGCTTTACCTTCTTCAAGTGCGCTTGCGTGCTCTTGTAATGATTGGCGAACCGTTCCTTTACCCGTAATGGTATTTTTAATACCTAAACCATGCGCTACTTCATGGAACATGGTGTTTGCAAAAAAAGCATCAAAGGTAATGTGCTTTCGTTGTTCAGGCACGATTAACTGCTCTGAAATAGGCACTAAAATTTTATCAAATTTAGCGCGCATGGCATTTTTAAGTTGTAGGCGGCGCGTGCCTTTTTCTAACTGTACCTGTTCATCGTTAGGTAAGTTGATTGCAATGGTTTTGCTGCCTGCATTTGAATGACCTGCATAATAAACAACGTCGTAGGCATTTAAGTCAGCATCTGAACCAGGTACTTCGTGTTTGTATTTGTCATCAACAGGTAAACCTTTTTGAAGTTCAGGCAAAAAGGCTGCAAACTTGGCAAGACGTTCACTCCACTTTAAATCTTTGATTAATACATAAGATTCATAGGCAGTACGATACCCAAATAGTTGATCTTCGTAAGTTTCAATTGGTCCAATAACAACATCAATGGGGTTGTTTTTCATGTCCATCCAGGCAAAATCAGAAACCTGAAAGTCATCTTTTTGCAGCGCGTCCGCACGAAGATTTAAGTAATTTGCAAATTCTTTATTGTCGGCAAGTTTGCTGGCTTGGCGAAGAAGGTCGGCTGCCTTAGCAAGTTCTGTTGCGTACTCTTTTGAGTAAGGCACGCTGTAAAGCTTGCCTTGTTCGTCGCGTTTGATAATTGAGTATAAGCCTGTTTTGTCTTCAACGTCTGCGTTATTAAGCTCTTCTTTAGTTATATCCGCTGGGTAAAACTGCGCACCTAATGGCTTTTCTTTATAACCTGAAAGGAACGTTTCATCGCCATTTAAACGATCCCACGGGCCGTAGTTTATGTCAGCAAATTTGCGAATTTGTTGATCGGTTAGCTTTGCTAAAAATGTCTCTTTATCTTCACCAAATGCTTGTTTCCAAAATAAGGCATCCATTATTTTTGACGCATCTATAAGGATGGCAATCATTGCTTTTTGATTGTCACTCAAGTGTGATAAATCGCTTTGTAAGCTAAAGTCGGTGTATATATTTAAGCGTTGTTCATCAACATTAATAAGCTCAGGCCCCATTACTTTTACGGGTGTTTGCGATGTGGTCTCGGCAGGTGACGAAGGTTTATCTGAACACGCACTCAGAAAAACAACACCAGAGAGTAAAATGGCTTGGCTAATTTTATTTAAGATCATTATTTTGCCTATTTAAAAGTTAATTTAATGATAAGTAGATGCTTGTTGGGAGGCTCGTTGACGGCACGCTACTATATTGTGCCAGCATTAAAGCAAACCTAAACAGTAAATAGCAAGTATTAGGCGGTGTATGGGCAATAGTGTCGTTGAAAATGAGAGACAGAAATAAAGTTATAAAATTTTCTTAACTTTAACGGTAAGTTAGGCAATACTGATTGTAAGTTCATTATTATAAAAATTAACTGTTGTAGCGTGTAGTAATATTACAACTAAAAAGGATGACTGCTTTATGTCTACAGAGAATGCATTATTAACAATATTAGTTGATAGAATAAATAACGATACGCTTGTATTACCTACACTCCCTGAGGTTGCGATTAAAGTTCGCCAAGCTGCAGACGATCCTGAAGTTAATTTGATGCAAATGTCGGAAGTTATTTCACAAGACCCTTCGTTATCTGCTCGTATGATCAAAGTGGCTAATAGTGCAATCATGGGACGTGCGGTTAAGGTATCTACCTTACATCAAGCAGTCACCCGTATTGGATTGCGCCAAATTAAAAATATAGCGACAGCGATGGCAATGGAACAACTATTTGTTTCTAACAACGACCTTATTAAAGGCTATATGGGTAAGGCGTGGCAAAAAACATTAACTGTGGCGAGTCATTCCATTACGCTAATGGAGTTTTACTTACAAAATAATAAACGTACCTCGTTAAATCGCGACTCAATTACCTTAGCTGCCTTAGTTTATAATATTGGTGTGCTGCCTATTTTAACTGAGGCTGAGCGTCACCCTGAAGTGTTTGCAAATCCTAGCTTTTTAGCACATGCCATTCAAAAACTAAGTGGTAAAATTGGCTCATCAATCATGGATGCGTGGGAATTTCCTGCAGAGTTCTCCGATGTAGCTTTAAGTTGGGCAGATCCAAGCTATAAACCAGAACAAATAAGTTATGTAGATTTTATTCGAATTGGGGCTATTTTAGAGGGCACTTTACAGGTATCTGATAAATCAGCTGCTTTACAAACGTATATAGATAAAGGTGTTATTTCATCTATGCAGTTGTTCTCAAGCGATGAATACAATGAAATGCTTGCAGATGTAAAAGACATGTTTAGCTAATTAAGCCTTAAATTTAGCGCAATAAAAAAGCACGATTTAATCGTGCTTTTTTATTGCCATTAAACTTTCGGTTATGGATTGGCTAAATCATCTGCATCGCCTAAACCTTGGGTTAGCTCTTCTAACAATTGTTTAATTTCTTCTGATGCTAAAATGAAGTCAGCATCAAGTTTTACTGCCATATCTTCTTTAGGTATGTCAGCGTTTTCTTCTTTCAGTGTATCTGAATAACTTAGACGTTTAATTGAGCCATCATTTTGAAGCATGAATTTAACACGTTCTTGCCAATCGAGGGCAAGCTTGGTAACGCGTTTACCACTTTCAAGATGTGATTTAACTTCATCACATGACAAGTCATGGCCTTTTAATTTAACTTGCGCGCCACTGTCATCAGCTTCTTCAAGCTCAGCGTCAGAACCAATTGCAAAGCCTTCAGGTGTGCTGAAGTTAGTTAGCCAATCAGTTAAAAATACATCAAGGTCATAATTTGCAAATGCAGGCACAACTGGAAGCGTACCTAACGATTTACGTAACAGTGCTAACAGCTCTTCAGCTTTATTAAAGCTTGCACTATTAACCACAACCCAACCGTTTTCTTGGTCAATAAATGCAAATTGTAAGCTCGACTTTTTAAATGCTTGCGGAAGTAGAGTGTGAAGAATATTTTCTTTAAGTTCGTCTTTTTCTTTCTTTTTAACAGGGCGGTTTTCTTCAGCTTCGATTTGGTCAACTTTTTCGGCAACTAATTCGTTGATGACTGATGCCGGTAATACTTTTTCTTCGCGTTTAGCACACACTAAAATACTTTTTTGAGAGAAGTGAGAAAGTGCTTCGCTATGCTTTCCAAATGCTTTCGTCCAGCCAAACGTAGAGAGCTCTTGACCTGTGCAAGGACGAAATAGATCTTGTTCTAATGCTTTATCAAAGTCTTCTTGTGTGTACGAAACATCTTGTTTAAAGCGGTAACAAATAAGGTTACTAAACCACATAGGGGAGATAATCCATCTGAAAAATTTGCTCAATCATAGCAATAAAAGTCGCTCCTCGAAATGACTGATTAACGACTATTTGAATTAGCTTTGATTGAATATAGACAGAGGCTTAGCCATGTTTTTAGGAAATTGTATAAAATAGTGCAATCCTTGGCCAGGTTCGCTTGTCGCTTCAATTGAGCCGCTTAATGTCTGTTTAACTAAATTAAACATTATGTGAGTGCCCAAACCACTACCACCTTCATCTCGTTTTGTGGTGAAAAACGGATTGAATAATTTTTCAAGCTGCTCAGCGGTGACTCCGTTGCCGTTGTCTTTGTAGTTAATGGTTAGGTTGGTTTCGTCACTTGTGATGTTAATGTCCATAACACCATTGTCTTTACCTTCAAAACCATGAATAAGCGAATTAACGATGAGATTAGTAAATATTTGGCTTATGGCGCCGGCTGGCAAATTTAATACTAGGTCATCAGGGCATTGTAGATTAATAGTGTGCGATGTTTTTTTCAATTTAGGGTGAAGCGATCGAATTACTTCATTTACATAATCTTTAAAGTTTATGGTACGCACAGCTTCACTGGCTTGGTCTACAGCAATTTGCTTAAAACTTGCAATAAGGTCAGAGGCTCTATCTAAATTTGTTGTAAGCAAGCTTGTGCTTTGTTTGGCTTCGTTAATAAACTCTTCCAACGCCTTAGGGGAAAGTGTTTTTTCAGCATAGGCACTTTCTAACTTATTTAAACGCTCTTCTAAAAATGATACTGCAGTAACGCCGATGCCAATAGGCGTGTTTATGTCGTGAGTGATCCCCGCAACTAGGCCACCTAATGCCGCCATTTTTTCTGTACCAACGAGTCGCTCTTGAGCCAGTTTTAATTCATCAATATAGCGTTGAGATTCCGCTTGTTTGGTGAACAGTTCTTTTTCGGTACTGCGGCGAAGGTCCACCTCATCTGTTAATACTATTTTTTGTTTTTCTAATTCATATTTTTGCTGTTGTAATTCCATCATTGCTTGACTTAAGTTAGACGTTTTACGCGCAACATCCTGCTCTAATTGTATGTTATGTTGGTCTAACTTCTCGTTGCTAACAATTAATTTATTTTGAGTTCGTTCAAGCTCTTTTCTGTACTGAACCACCTTATCGATTAAGTTATTAAAAGAGTGTTCCATTACCTTAAGCTCATTATGTTCTTCGGTCTCAATTTCGATGTGTTGCCCTTCTAGCTCATCGAGTTGCAGGTTTTCAATTTGTTCGGTGAGCTGATAAAGCGGGTCGGTAAGTAGCTTTCTAAAGGCCATTAAAAATAAGATAATTAAGAATGTAGTCTTAATCATGGCATTACCAATCAAAA
The DNA here is from genome assembly GCF_002632075.1 of Pseudoalteromonas sp. ESRF-bin5. Lineage (NCBI taxonomy): Bacteria > Pseudomonadati > Pseudomonadota > Gammaproteobacteria > Alteromonadales > Pseudoalteromonadaceae > Pseudoalteromonas > Pseudoalteromonas sp. ESRF-bin5. Next base: position 8,311 of record NZ_NTLW01000047.1, read on the forward strand.
AGTAGATTGATACCATTATTCTGCTTAATACAACTTCTCGACTTGAAAATAACGTAACATCACCGACTTGTGTGGCTCGTCCTGAAAATTCGAATATGAGTGGAAATGTATACCCAAACAAGCCTGATTTAGAGTCTTCTAGCATGGCTTCTTCTTGGACAAGTTGCTGGCTATAGAGTTTATGAATATCTAAAGAGCGACCAAGCTGCGAAATAACTTCACCACTGTCATCACGCACTATGATCCCTTCTATCATGGGGATGGCGAGTAGCCCTTCTGCGGTGGTGATTGTTTGTTTTGTATTAAGCTCCCAAATAGCTCGTGTTAAGCTACGGCTGAAGGTTTTTTGTAAGGTTGCTAATTCATCTTTTATGTAATCTTTAGTGTTTAAATACTCAGCAAGCACCTGCCCGCATGTCACTACAAAGGTAAGCAAAAAATAGACCGATAACACACTGGTCAGTAATCTTTTAGAAAGGCTTTTCTGTAGCATGAGTGGTCAACAATTCCTTGAGATATAATTAAGTATTTACACTACTATTTAAAATTTAGTCAATAAATGCTTAAAAACAAATAATAAATGATTTATTTTATGATAAATTAGGGCTGATTTTTGCTTTTATTTGCCACATACTAACTGCTTAAGAGTGTTTGTATATTATTGATTAACTGGTTTTTGTTTGTTTTTTATACTTTTAAGTAATAATAAACTATCCCTTTTGGCTTGTTAAGTTTATTCAATAATAGATTGTTACAAAATGTGGACAAAAAGCCCAGGTATTATGTTGTAAATATAGGTACTATTACCCGAGATATGAGCTTACCAACGACAGCCGCCCTTAACGACATTAATTATGCTTATTTAGTAGTTTTATAATATGAATTTTTCTATTTTAGTGTGTGATGACTCAACAGTTGCACGAAAACAAGTAATCAGATGTTTGCAACAGTGTATAGATGCAGATATTCAGCAAGCTACAAATGGCGCACAAGCTATTGAATTACTGAAAACTAACCGCTTTGATTTGCTATGCTTGGATTTAACTATGCCTGAGATTGACGGCGTTGGCGTTCTTGAATACATAAAAACAAACAAGATTGAGTGTTTTGTACTTGTGATTTCTGCTGATATACAAGAGAAAATGAAATTACGTGTAGCTCAGTTAGGTGCTATCGATTTTATTAATAAACCAATAGATAAAACAAGAATGGACAATATTTTGCATAAATTTGGCATTCATTAGGTTTTTTTATATCGAAAAAGGCTGTTTTATCTTTTAATTTGCACTTGACAGCATAGCCTTTGTTAAGGCAGTCTTACCCCATGAAAACATTTAATCGCGTACTGACCATTATTATTACAACCACCATTCTTTCTGGATAGTGGCATAGGTCGGTGCAACAAATTTAAAGGCCTGTGTTCACTTAGAGCACAGGCCTTTTTTCGTTTTATGGGATGAGGAACATAAACAATGCGCGTTTTAAAATTTGGTGGATCATCACTTGCCGACTTTGCCTGCCTTGAGCAGGTAGCTCAATTAGTTAAAGCACAATTAAAAGATGAAATGCTTTTGGTATTATCGGCGCCCGGTGGAATGACCGACTCACTAGTTGCTCTAGCGAGTTCGGCAGAACAAGGCCAAGACTTTAGCTCTTTATGGGAGGCTTTAACGAGTCGTTGTAACGAGCTAAAAGCAGCCGTAGAAAAAGGGTATGGCCCAATTGACCACTGGCCAAATTTTGAAGAACTAAAAAATAAGCTTGATGGTGTATCTTTAATTAAGTGCTGCCCCGATCAAGTGCGTGCGTTTGTTATAAGCTTTGGCGAGCGAGTAAGTGTGTCGCTTATGCAGCGCTTATTGAACTCACATAAAGCGGTTTATTTAGAGGCGACAAGTTGCGTTGCATCAACAGGTGGTTTTATTGATGCTGAGGTTGATTTAGTTGCAAGTAAAGCGCATTTTCAAGCGGCATTAAAAGAAAAGCCAGCCACGATTTATATTATGCCCGGTTTTACAGCAAGCAATAATAAAGGCGAGCTTACAACACTGGGGCGTAATGGATCTGATTACTCAGCGGCTATTGCAGCGGCGTGTTTAGAGGCAGATGTTTGCCAAATTTGGACTGATGTTGATGGTGTTTACAGCGCAGATCCTCGTTATATCAAAAAAGCCACTAAAGTTGACTTTTTGTCATACAAAGAGGCAATGGAGCTTTCTTACTTTGGCGCAAAAGTACTTCACCCAAAAACTATTTTGCCTTGCGCCAAAGCGGGCGTGCCGTGTGAAATAAAAAATACGCATAACCCTGATGCCCAAGGGTCGCTAATCGGAAATGACTTTTCATCAGACGAGCCTGTAAAAGCAATTTCAAGCCTGCAAGATTTAGCTATGCTGACTGTCTCGGGTCCAGGAATGAAAGGCAAAGTAGGCATGGCCTCTAAAGTTTTTAATGCGCTTGCTCACGATAACGTATCTATTGTGTTGATCACGCAATCGTCTTGTGAATTTAGCATTAGCTTTTGTGTACATGAGAGCGACTTAGCCCTTGCTTTAACGGCTTTACAAACAGCGTTTGAGCTTGAATCTCAAGCAGGTTTAATTGAGCCTGTTCAAGTACAGCGTAATTTAGCCATAGTAACGCTTGTGGGTGATAATATGCGGGCACATCGTGGTTTAGCCGCTAAGTTTTTTGCATCCCTTTCTCAAGCACAAGTAAACATTGTGGCAATTGCACAAGATTCTACTGAAAGTGCTATTTCAGCTGTAATTGACGGTGAGTTATGCAACGACGCAGTGAAAATATGCCATGAGAACTTTTTCACGCATGTACCTTCAATTGATGTGTTTTTACTAGGGTGTGGCTTAGTAGGGCAAGAACTGATATCTCAATTAGAGCGCCAACAAGCATGGCTTGAAAAGCGTAACATTAAACTTAATTTGTACGGCGTTGCTAACTCTCGTCAGTTACATCTTGATAGCGAGGGTATTGCCTTTAGTGATTGGCAGCAAAAATTAGCAGTATCAGAGCAGTCATTTGACCTAAAACTCGTTGAGCAATTTGTTAAGCAAAATCACTTAGTTAATCCTGTGCTGGTGGATTGTACATCGTCTGATGCACTTGCAGCGCAATATGTTGACTTTTTAAATGCGGGTTTTCATGTTGTTGCAGCCAATAAAAAGGCAACAACCAGCTCATATACGTATTACCAAGATTTAATTGCTGCTACACAAAAAAATAACCGCAAGTTTTTATACGAAACAAACGTAGGTGCAGGCCTTCCTGTTATCGATAATTTGCAATCTTTATTTGGTGCAGGAGATGAATTACTTGAATTTAGCGGTATTTTATCGGGCTCATTGTCATACATGTTTGGCGCTTTGCAAGATGGTTTATCACTGTCAGAGGCAACCATTAAAGCAAAAGAAAGTGGTTTTACAGAGCCAGATCCTCGTGATGATTTATCGGGAACTGATGTTGCGCGTAAGTTGTTAATTATTGCGCGTGAAGCAGGTATGAAATTAGAGCTAACCGACATTGAAGTAGAGTCGGTATTACCACAAGGGTTTGCCGAAGGAGACAGTATTGATGAGTTTATGGCAAAATTACCTAGCTTAGACGCTGACTTTAACGCACGTATTGAGCAAGCGGCAAGTGAAGGGAAAGTTCTTCGTTACGTTGGCACAATTAAAGAAGGCCACTGTAAAGTAGGTATTGAGGCTGTTGATTCATCACATGCGCTTAATGTTATTCGCGATGGTGAAAATGCGCTTGCAATTTTAAGTCAATACTACCAACCACGTCCTTTTGTTATTCGTGGTTACGGCGCTGGCTCTGAAGTAACTGCTGCAGGTGTATTTGCAGACGTTTTAAAAACATTATCGCGCTAGGAGTCGAAAATGATTGAAGTATATGCGCCTGCATCTATTGGTAATTTTGCAGTTGGATTTGATGCGCTAGGTGCTGCTCTTGCGCCAATTGATGGTAGTTTATTGGGAGATGTAGCACTTGTTAGCGCAGCCCCTTGTGATGAGTTTGTTTGTTCAGGCGAATATGCTCATAAATTACCAAGCGATGCGAAAGAAAACTTAGCATATCAGTGTTTAGTGCACTTTAGAGCTCATGTCGCACCAGATATGCCAACGGTAAAGCTAGAGCTTAAAAAAAACCTGCCAATTGGTTCTGGATTAGGATCGAGTGCTTGTTCGGTGGTTGCTACATTTGCAGCGCTTGATAAATTTGCAAAAACACAGTTAAGTCAAGTACAGCTAATTGAGTTGATGGCAGATTTTGAAGCAGTTGTAAGTGGCGGACGCCATTACGATAACATTACGCCCTGTTATTTGGGCGGTTTGCAGCTAACTGGCGATTTAATTCCTAATAAATCTATAGAACTACCGGTTGATGAAAACTGGTATTACGTTGCGGCGTTTCCAGGCTTTTCGCTTAATACAGCAAAAGCGCGTTCTGTTTTGCCAAAAGATCTTAGCATGCATGCAAGCGTTGAGTTTGCGCAGCGTTTATCCTCTTTTAGTAGCTTGTTATTAACAGCACGTTTTGACGATGCATTAAGCATAATGAAAGACGAAATAGCAGAACCTTACCGTGCACCGCTTATTACTGGTTTTAGCGAGGCGAAAGCAAGTTTACCCGCACTTGGAGCTGAGGTAGTTAGTATTTCAGGCGCAGGGCCTACCTTATTTACTGTATGTAAAACACTTGAAGCGGCCGAGCAATGCGCTAAATGGTTAAAAAATAATTATATAAATGAGCAAGGTTTTTGCCATATTTGTAAGTTAGACAACGACGGCACGCGTCAATTAAATGTTTTATAGGATTAGAAGTCATGCAATTACATAATTTAAAAGATAACTCACAAAAAGTGTCGTTCGTTGAAGCAGTAAAAACAGGACTTGGACGTAATCAAGGAGTGTTTTTTCCTGAATCGTTAGCGCCCATGGCTGATGTTGACGCATTACTTGATATGGATTTTGTTACGCGCAGTAGCAAAATTTTATCCCATTTAATTGGTGATGAGTTGCCAAGTAGCACTGTTGCCGACATGGTTAAAAATGCGTTTAATTTTCCAGTTAAGTTAGTCGAGGTAGAAGAAAATACCTATTGTTTGGAGCTATTTCATGGTCCTACGCTTGCCTTTAAAGATTTTGGTGGGCGCTTTATGGCTGAATGCTTAGCGCAGTTTAACCAAGGTGAAAAAGTGACTATTTTAACAGCAACATCAGGTGATACTGGTGCAGCGGTTGCGCATGCATTTTACAATAAACCAAACATTGATGTGGTTATTCTTTATCCTAAAGGAAAAATTTCACTTGCTCAGCAAAAGCTATTTACTACCTTAGGTGGCAATATTCATTGTTACGCGGTTGATGGCAGTTTTGACGATTGCCAAGAACTTGTTAAGAAGTCGTTTTTAGATGATGAAGTTAAATCTACACTTGGCTTAAATTCAGCAAATTCGATAAACATAAGCCGCTTAGTCGCTCAGGTGTGTTATTACTTTGAAGCGATTGCACAACTGCCAAAAGAAAAGCGTGCAACAGCGCATATTTCTGTACCAAGTGGTAACTTTGGTAATGTATGCGCCGCAATGATTGGCGCTGTAATAGGGTTGCCGGTTGGAAAGTTAAGTGCAACAACAAACCAAAACGACACCGTTCCTCGTTTTATACTTGATAAAAATTGGTTGCCTAATGCAACGCTTGAATCGCTTTCAAATGCGATGGACGTGAGTAAGCCGAATAACTGGCCACGTGTGCAAACTATGTTGGACAACAACTGGTTTAGTTACGACAACTTTTACTCAATTAGTGTTGACGAAGAAAACACTCAAACGGTGATGAAAAATATTCATCAAACAGGGTATGTTGCAGAGCCACATACAGCAATTGCCTATCAAGGTTTAGTTAATAACCGAGCACCGGGTGCTGCGGGCATCTTTTTAGCAACTGCACATCCAGCTAAGTTTAAAGAAAGTGTAGAAGGTATACTAAATATTGAACTAGATATGCCAAAGCCATTGAGCGACGCATTGGCTAAACCATGTCTTGCAAGCGACATAAACGCCGATTACGACGCTTTGCGTACAGAAATACTGGCTAAGTTAGCTTAAATATTAAGTAAACACGAAAGCGGCTATGGCCGCTTTTTTTGCACATTTTAAACCGTGAAATAGCTTTTTTAATTAACTAATTAAATGTAATAAATAAAAAACATTTAAAATAATTATGTAAGTTATTTAAAAATATCATCTTAAAAAGGGTGTGAAATAGTTTCAATCCCTGATTAAATATCCTCAACTTAAGAACGTAGGCAAAGTGCGGTTTTAAGCGTACAATATAGCCTCTAAAAAAATACCATACACGTTGCCCAGGAGCCCCCAATGTTAGAACGTAGCATGAATATTTCGGACTTTGATCCAGAGTTATTTGACGCGATGAGTAAAGAAACATCACGTCAAGAAGAGCACATTGAGTTAATTGCATCTGAAAACTACTGTAGCCCACGCGTACTTGAAGCACAGGGTTCTCAACTTACTAACAAATATGCGGAAGGTTATCCTGGCAAGCGTTACTACGGTGGCTGTGAGCACGTAGACGTGGTTGAGCAATTAGCTATTGACCGCGCAAACGAATTGTTTGGTACTGACTACGCAAACGTTCAGCCGCATGCAGGTTCGCAAGCCAATGCAGCTGTTTTCCAAGCCTTATTAAGCCCGCTTGATACAGTACTTGGCATGAGCCTAGCACACGGTGGCCATTTAACTCATGGTTCACACGTAAACTTTTCAGGTAAAACATATAACGCAATTCAGTATGGCCTAAACGAAGAGACTGGCGAAATTGATTACGCACAAGTTGAAGCGTTAGCACTAGAGCACAAGCCAAAAATGATTATCGCAGGTTTTTCTGCTTATTCAGGTATTGTTGATTGGGCTAAGTTTCGCGAAATTGCAGACAAAGTAGATGCTTACTTGTTTGTTGATATGGCGCATGTTGCAGGTTTAATTGCTGCGGGTGTTTACCCAAGCCCAGTACCATTTGCACATGTTGTTACTACAACAACGCATAAAACATTAGCGGGCCCTCGTGGCGGTTTAATTATTTCTGCATGTGGTGACGAAGCAATTTACAAAAAGCTTAACAGTGCTGTATTCCCTGGTGGCCAAGGTGGTCCTTTATGTCACGTTATTGCTGCAAAAGCAGTGGCATTCAAAGAAGCTTTACAACCAGAATTTAAAGAATACCAAACACAAGTTGTTAAAAATGCGCAAGCAATGGTTAGCGTATTACAAGAGCGTGGCTACAAAGTTGTTTCTGGTAAAACAGATAATCACTTGTTCTTACTTGATTTAATCGATAAAGATATTACGGGTAAAGATGCTGATGCAGCATTAGGTAATGCGAACATTACGGTTAACAAAAACTCAGTTCCTAATGATCCGCGTTCTCCATTTGTAACGTCTGGCTTACGTATTGGTTCTCCTGCAATCACGCGCCGTGGTTTCAAAGAGGCTGAATCTAAAGAGCTTGCTGGCTGGATCTGTGATGTACTAGACAACATTGCTGATGAGTCTGTTCAAGCGCAAGTAAAAGAAAAAGTGAAAGCAATTTGTGCAAAACTACCTGTTTACGCTTAATAAAGTAAAACGGTAATTTAGATCACATAAGCAATCATGCTATTATAAAAGCCGCTTTTTAGCGGCTTTTTTGTTTTTAAAACGGATACCTTTAGTTATGCATTGCCCATTTTGTACAGCAAAAGACACCAAAGTTATAGATTCCCGCCTTGTTGGCGGTGGCCATCAAGTTCGCCGCCGTCGTGAATGTAACGATTGCCATGAACGTTTCACCACGTTTGAAGGGGCAGAGCTGGTTATGCCGCGTGTTGTAAAACAAGACGGCAGTCGCGAACCATTTAACGAAGATAAGTTACTAAATGGTTTAAATCGTGCACTTGAGAAGCGTCCCGTCAGTACAGAACAAGTTGATGAAGTAGTCAATATAATAAAGTCGCAATTACGTGCAACGGGTGAGCGAGAAATTTCAAGCCATTTAGTGGGTGAATGCATTATGGAAGCGCTTAAAAAGTTAGATAAAGTCGCTTATGTAAGGTTTGCGTCAGTATATCGCTCGTTTGAGGATATACGAGAGTTTGGCGAAGAAATTGCCCGTTTAGGGGAATAAGCATGAGCAGCCAATCAGCATTTACCGAGCACGATAAACTATATATGGCGCGTGCTATTGAGCTTGCTAAAAAAGGTCGGTTTACCACAACACCTAATCCGAATGTTGGCTGTGTACTTGTAAAAGATAATCAAATAATTGGTGAAGGGTTTCATCAGTTAGCAGGGCAAGGACATGCAGAGGTCAATGCACTTGCTGTAGCAGGCGAAAAAGCAAAGGGTGCAACTGCCTATGTAACACTTGAACCTTGTAGCCATTACGGGCGCACGCCCCCCTGTGCTGAAGGACTCAAGGCTGCTGGTATTAAAAAGGTGATTGCAGCCATGGTTGATACCAACCCGCAAGTGGCAGGTAAAGGCCTTAAAATATTGAGTGACGCCGGAATAGAAGTTGCTCATGGGTTGCTTGAACAAGAGGCGCGCGCATTAAACTTTGGCTTTTTTAAGCGTATGGAGCAAGGGCTTCCTTACGTAACCTGTAAATTAGCAGCCAGTATAGATGGCAAAACAGCGCTAAAAAACGGAAAAAGTAAGTGGATCACAGGCCCTGCTGCACGAAAAGATGTGCAGCTATACCGCGCTCAAAGCTGTGCCATTTTAACGGGGGCCGATACGGTTCTTGTTGATAATGCAAAACTTAATGTTCGAGCAAGTGAGTTACCGTATTCATTACCAACCAACTTACCGCTACGTCAGCCGGTGCGTGTTATAATAGACTCGCAAAACAGATTAACACCTGACCTTGCGCTATTTAAAATAGCGCACCCGGTAATTATATTTACTACCAAGGTTGATAATTCAATGCAGTGGCCGCATTTTGTTGAGCACATAGCGGTGCGCGAGCAACAGGGTAAGGTTGATTTAACCGATGTATTACAAACACTAGCAAAGCATCAGTTTAATAATATATGGCTGGAAGCTGGGGCAACCCTTGTGGGGAAAATGACCGAGCTTGATTTAATTGACGAGTATGTTTTTTATATCGCACCAAAACTGATGGGTTATGATGCTAAAAGTTTAGTAAACTTCCCTGAATTGACGAGTATGCAAGATACTATCGATTTATCTTTTAATGAGTGTGTTCGTATTGGTGACGATTTACGTATCAACGCGTTAAAAACGCACGCATTAAAATCATTTAACAAAGAAGAGTAGCGCTATGTTTACTGGGATAATAGAAGCCACAGGCAAAATTGCTTTATTACAAAAAAAACAAGGCGATTTAGCCATTCGTATTCAAAGCGCCGACCTTGATATGAGTGACGTAAAGCTGGGTGACAGTATTGCAACAAATGGCGTGTGTTTAACGGTAGTTGATAAACATGTTGATGGTTTTAGCGCTGATTTATCTAACGAAACAATTCATTTAACTGGTTTTGCACATTATTCAATAGGGCAAACAGTTAACCTTGAAAAAGCAATGCAACCGGTTTCGCGTTTAGGTGGACATTTAGTGTCTGGCCATGTTGACGGTATTGCAACAATAACGGCGATTACAGCTAATGCAAGAGCTACTGAATATTGGCTGACAACCGATGAAAATTTAATGAAATACATACCGTACAAAGGGTCGGTATGTATTGATGGTATAAGCCTGACAGTTAACGCTGTTGAAGGTAATAAATTTAAATTAACAATTGTGCCGCACACCAGCGGTCAAACAACGATTGCCGACTTTAAAGTAGGCACTCAAGTTAATTTAGAAGTCGATCAAATTGCACGTTATTTAGAGCGTCTTATCAAAGGCGCAGAGCAGCCAACCGGCGCAGATATATCAATGAGCTTACTCGCAAAAGCGGGCTTTATTAAATAACGAAACTGACAACTTACACGAGCGAATTTATGAATTTACACAGCGCACAAGAAATTATAGATGACATTAAAGCCGGTAAAATGGTTATTTTAATGGACGATGAAGACAGAGAAAATGAAGGTGATCTAATCATTGCTGCGGAACATATTAGCGCAGAAGCAATTAACTTTATGGCTACTCATGGCCGTGGTTTAATTTGTTTAACGATGACACAAGAGCGTTGTGAGCAACTAGACTTGCCTTTAATGGTTAAAAATAATGGCGCTGCGTTTTCAACTAACTTTACTATGTCGATAGAAGCATCAAAAGGCGTAACCACAGGTATATCAGCAGCAGATAGAGCACGCACGGTACAAGCAGCTATCGCTAAAGGTGCTGTTCCTAGCGATATTGTACAGCCGGGTCATATTTTTCCGATTATGGCACAGCCAGGTGGTGTATTAACACGCGCAGGTCATACAGAAGCCGGTTGTGATTTAGCTCGCTTAGCAGGGCTTGAAGCGTCTTCTGTTATTGTTGAAATTTTAAATGCTGATGGCACCATGGCACGCCGCCCTGATTTAGAAGTTTTTGCTAAAGAGCACGACATTAAAATTGGCACAATTGCTGATTTAATTGAATACCGCAATTTAAACGAAACCACAATCGAAAAAGTGGCTAAGTGTAAACTGCCAACAGAGCATGGGGAATTTGACTTAGTCACTTACAAAGACACGATTGACGGTCAGTTACACTACGTACTACTCAAGGGTGAAATTAAAGCGCAAGAACCAACCTTGGTGCGTGTGCATTTACAAAGTACGTTTAACGATATTTTACTTTCTGATAGAAGCGCAGATAGAAGCTGGGGCTTATCGGATGCAATGGCATATATAGCTAAAAATGACGGTGTGCTAGTCATTTTAGGTAAACAAGAAAGTACTGAAGAGCTTGAAGCAACAGTTAAGGCATTTGCTGCTGCAGACGCTGGTGAAAATGTTACACCGCGTAAATTTCAAGGTACTTCTCGTACTGTTGGTGTAGGCTCACAAATTCTTGCAGATTTAGGAATTGAGCAAATGCGATTAATGAGTCGCCCTAAAAAATACCATGCACTTTCGGGCTTTCATTTAGAAGTTATTGATTACATTGAGCCACAATAGGCAAACGCTTAAACTAGGCTATTTTATTATTATTATGGTATGATGCGCAGCAATTTTTGCGCAATCGCAACCGCTTGAACTTATTTTTAGGGTTATCAAATGAAAATTATTGAAGGTAATAAGTACGCACCGGGCAAAAAATTTGCCATTGTCATTTCTCGTTTTAATGACTTTATTGGTAGCAGCCTACTTGAAGGTGCTGTTGATGAGCTAAAACGTACCGGTGGTGTATCTGATGACGACATTACTGTGATTTATGTACCGGGTGCAGTTGAATTACCTTTAGCGGCAAAACGCGTTGCGGCAAAAAAAGAGTATGATGCAATCATCGCTTTAGGCGTAGTGATCAGAGGTGGAACACCACACTTTGACCTAGTTGCTGGCGAGTCAAACAAAGGTCTTGCGCAAGTATCACTTGAGTATGATATACCGGTTGCATTTGGCGTATTAACCACTGAAAGCATTGAACAAGCTATTGAGCGCGCAGGTACCAAAATGGGTAACAAAGGCGGCGAAGCTGCTTTGGGTGCGCTTGAAATGGTTAATGTGTTAGATAAAATTTAAGTTTAAGGAATTTTTGTGAAACCAGCAGCAAGACGTAAAGCACGTATCTTAGCACTTCAAGCCGTTTATTCTTGGCAATTAAGCGGTAATGCAATTGCCGACATCGAGCAACAAATGTTGATCGAAAACGACGTTACTAAAATTGATGTTGAATACTTTAAAGATTTAGCCTCAGGTGTAGCTGTAAATTACAAGCTACTTGATGAATCAGTATCACCTCATTTAACGCGTCCATTTGATGACTTAGATATGGTTGAGCGAGCAATTTTACGTTTAAGCAGCTACGAACTTAAGTTTCGTGAAGATGTACCTTACAAAGTTGCTATCAACGAAGGTATTGAGCTTGCCAAAATATTTGGCGCAGAAGATAGTCATAAATTTGTAAACGGTGTACTTGATAAAGCTGTAAAGCATTTACGCAAGTAATAGTATTTTTCTCTGACTTTGCTTTCAGAGATTTACTTTATATAACCGTTAAAAGGAGAGCCGGCATAGGTCGGCTTTTTTGTGTATGAAGGAATTTGAATTAATTAACCGCTACTTTAAAGGTCGCGGTATTTCTCGTCGTGATGTTAACCTAGGTATAGGGGATGATTGCGCGCTTGTCACTGTTCCACAAAACTGCCAACTTGCAGTCACAACCGATACTCTGGTTGAAGGCGTGCACTTTTTTGAAGATATTTCTCCTCGCGCATTGGGGCATAGAGCGCTTGCTGTTAATTTAAGTGATTTAGCTGCAATGGGTGCTGAACCTACGTGGGTATCTGTTGCACTAACGTTACCGACAATAGATTCTCAGTGGATTGCAGAATTTACTGAAGGCATGCATGAAATTGCAGAATACTTCAATGTACAAATTATTGGTGGCGATACCACTCAAGGGCCACTTACCATTACTATTTGTGCAAAAGGTACCGTGCCGGAAGGTAAGGCACTTCGTAGAAGTGGTGCAAAAGTAGGTGATTGGATTTATGTTACGGGTCCTTTAGGGGACGCGGGTCTTGCTATTGAAGCACGGAAGCAAGGTATTAATATAGATCCTACGCATTTAGAATACTTAAACAATCGATTTGACTACCCAACACCGCGCGTTGCTGCGGGTCAGGTCATCCGTGGGCTTGCAACGTCAGCTATTGACGTATCAGATGGATTACTTGCCGATTTAACACATATTCTTGAAATGTCCCAAGTAAATGCAGAGATTAATGTTGAGAGTATTCCTACATCAGAGGCAATGAAAGCAAGCTTAGATTTTAATAAGCAATTACCGTTTATTCTTAGCTACGGCGATGACTATGAATTAATTTTTACTGTTCCCGATAACAATAAAGGTATGCTTGATTTAAAGCTAAGCCAATATGGTGTGGATATTACCTGTATTGGGCAGATAAAAAGTGGTAACGGTAAGATTGAGCTTTTACAAAATGGTGAAATGTTTAACTTCGAGCAACAGGGCTTTGAGCATTTTACAAAGGAGCAGGTTTGAATAAGAACCGATTATTTAACTTAAAACGCCCACACCAGTTTTTTGGTTTAGGGTTTGGTACTGGCCTTGCACCAAAAGCGCCGGGTACATTTGGCACATTTGCAGCATTGCCATTTATATTTATAACAATGCATTATCCAATCTGGTTACAAATAGTATTTGCAGTTGTGATCAGTGTATTTGGTATTTGGGCATGCGGTAAAACAGCTGATGATCTGGGTGTGCATGACCATCCTGCTATTGTGTGGGATGAAGTCGCTGGTTACTACATTACCATGATAGGTGCAGCATTAAATTGGCAAACTTTATTAGTTGGCTTTTTACTTTTTCGCTTTTTTGATATTGCAAAACCAGGCCCGATTCGTATGTTAGACAAACGCGTACATGGTGGCTTTGGGATTATGGCGGATGACGTGTTAGCGGGTATTTTTTCATTGATTTGTTTGCAAGCGTTAATAAAAGCAGGTTTACTACCCTTTTAGTGTTTATATTTGATTAGTTTAACTAGGTGGCAGCGTATGATGCGATTTTTACTGGTGTGTGTACTGATGTTGTGCGCAATGCCAAGTGGGGCTTCAATTACTGACTATGTTGTTAAACAATGGAATATTAAAGACGGCTTACCGTCACAATCATTAAAAAGCGTAGTGCAAGATCAGCAAGGCTACACTTGGCTAGGCACACAGTTTGGTTTGAGCCGTTTTGATGGCACTACGTTCACAAACTACAATACCCAAAATAGCGCTTTTTTACCAAGCAATGGCATTAATAAGCTTTTAATCGATTCGAATGGATTACTTTGGGTTGGTACTAGAAGTGGTTTAGTGGTTATTAATCCAGCGACCTTTGCAGCGCAGGCATTTAACATTAAAGGCCCTGTAAGAGATATTCTAGAAGACTCCAAAGGGGGCACTTGGATAGCCGCAAACGGGTTATATTACGTTGGTCGTGGTCAAGTTAACTTACGCGGTCAATCTAAAGCCATTTTACCAACGGCTAATGCAACCGTTATAACTCAAATAGTGGGTTCAGTGAGCCAAATGGCGCTTTCGCCAGAAGGTATTTGGCTTGTAAACGATCGTCACTTGTTACGCTTAACTAAAAACTCCTCCGATTTTGCCAAACTGCGTTTAGAGCTTACTGCTAAAATATCGTTACCCGAGCGTTTAGCTCAAACGATCGTTCATGATCTTGCATTTTTAAATGGGAATTTATATTTAGCTTCAGAGCTAGGCGCTTACTTTTTAGATTTAGACGACGAGTTAAGGCCCTTTCCATTACCCAACGCGAATAACTCTGCTGTGTATAAATTTATGAGTGATAGCGATGGTGGTTTATGGATTTCTACTTATGGGCGCTTGTTATTCAGAGATAAATCTAGCCAATGGCAATGGGTTGAACCGAGCCAGCTAGATCAAAGTATTTGGTTTGCTGATATTTTTAGAGATGATAAAAATAATATTTGGTTAGCAAGCTTCAGTGAAGGGTTGTGGCTTGCTCACGAAGGGCGAGTAGAAAGGCACGCTGCTGTTTCACAAATGACTGAAGCGGTTATGGCGCTGAGCCAAGCTCCAGATGGTAAATTATGGGTCGCTAATAAAAGTGGTGTTGGTTATTTTGACTTGAATAAAAGTTATATTAACTTAATTCCAAGTAGTCAGTATGGGCGTGCCTCAGTACACGATTTACAGTTTGATGGAGAGCGCGTATACATCGCCACAGGGCGAGGTTTGTTCGTATACGAAGACGATAAACTCTTTAGTGTGCCTGGGCGTGCACTGCGTGATAATCCCGTTTTTGCTATAAGTCGCTCTAGTAAAGGCGGGTTTTGGATTGGCACCGGCCGTGGGCTCTACAGGCTCAACTTTGCAGGTTTAACTCCCTTTGCTTATAACGCCTTTTTAGGCAGTAAATTTATAACTTATGTACTAGACAAAGGAAACTTTGGTGTCATAGGTACCAGTAAAGGTGCGTATTACTTTACTGATCGCGGTATCGAAAAGGTCGGGGATCAAACTTCACTTGAAAGTGCTTATATTACAAGTGTTTTGCATATTGATGGCGTGGGTATTTTAATAGGCTCGCTTAATGATGGATTATTTTACCGAAGCACGCAGGGCCAATGGCGACAGCTTGATGCCGCAAATGGGTTACCGTATGGCTCTATATTTAGCTTGGAGTACGACGAAAAATTAAATAACGTGTGGGTGAGCACCATGAAAGGTGTTTACAGAATGCCAGCGGAGCAGTTCAAAACAAACATAGAAAGTTTAAAAGTAGAAGAGGTGATCTCATCATTCGATCGCCAGCTTGACGGCAAAGCAAACCAATGTTGTAGCGGTTTAGGTCATGATGCAGTTGTCAATATGGGCAACTCGATGTGGTATCCGAGCCTACAAGGTGTTGTTGAGATACCTAAAAATGTAGAGCTATTTGGGGTGCTGTCGTTAAAACCAACTATTGAAACAATTACAACTCCTGAGCGAAATTTAACAACGGCTGCGCTAGGTAAAAAGCCGACTTTAGAAACTGACGAGCGAGACATAACACTAACCTATACGGCGATAGACTATTATGCGCCAAACAGTATTGAGTTTAGGTATCAGTTAAGTGGTTTGGACAATGATTGGCGTTATGCAAACACGCGCCGCGAGGCTATTTATACCAACTTACCAGCTGGGGCATTTTTATTTCAGTTAGAGGCAAAACGCCAAGGTGAAGATTGGTCAAAGGCGCAATACGTAGAATATGGGTTTATTGTGCCAGAGCGGTTTGATGAAACAATTTACTTTAGGTTACTGATCACCAGTGGCTTTATTTTACTTCTTTACTTAGTATTTTGGGTGCTTAAAGCGCAAGAACGCAGAAAACAAGAAGTGCTTGAAGGTTTAATTACAGAGCGTACGTTAGAGCTTCGACAAGCGAATGATAAGCTTGGGCAAGTTAACTCACAACTTAAACTTGTAAGCCACTCCGATGAGCTTACAGGCTTGCGTAGCCGTCGTTTCTTGTTTGATCAATTACCAAAAGATATTGAGCATTTTCAACGTAATTCACAGTCATTACAGGCCCAAGGGAAATCACTTGTACTGGTTATTATTAATTTAGATAACTTTAGCCGTATAAATGATGCCTTTGGTCCAATTGCTGGTGACAGCTGTTTGCAGCAAATGGCTGCGCTATTAAACTCGCGTACGCAGGGCTCTGACTATGTAGCGCGCTGGAGTGGCGATGAGTTTTTATTACTTTTACGTGATTTTAAGTGCAATAAAATAGACAGTTACTCTTCAGAGCTTTGTAAAGCGATTGCAGAGTACTCTTTCCAATTACCTAACGGAAATATGACAAATATAACAGCCTCAATTGGTTGGTCTTTCTACCCATTACCGTTACTTGGTGGGCAAGTAATTAGTTGGGAAACCTCTATTAATTTAGCTGATATTTCGCTTCATCAAGTTAAAAAACGCGGTGGAGACGGTGTAGCGCATATTACTTTCGACGAGCAGCTAGATGCATTTGAGTTTGAACAAAACTCTAATGTAGAGCAGCAACTGGGTATGCTACAGAGAAATGGTTTGGCCGATATAAAAGTGTGGATGCGATAATACCTGACCAAAGTGATTGGTCAGGTATGGTGAGGTTAACGCTATTGATTAAGCCAAGCTGGTAATATTGCGACTGACTCAGGTGCCGTAAATGCAGTGCTTGCATCGGCGCTAATATCACCGCCGGCAATACTTAAAATATTGTTAAAACGCATAACTACATTATTTGATTTTTCAGCTACGTATAAATCTGTCCCGGTATACATAATATCGACAGGATTACCCAGTAGGGTATTTGGACCGCTAATTGTGGTGCTGATATTTACCAACCCCGATGCCATTGCCACGTTATTTAATACATATATTTTTCCATCATCAGCAACAGCGGCGCTACCGACATCAGAGAGAATTAACGAGCCACTTAGCGAATCGTAGTCTATGCCATGTATATTAGTTGGCGCTTCTACTGCGGTTCCAGCATTTGCAGGTGTTATAAGTCTGTCTTCAACAGCAATATTTGCATTTCCGGCCATAAGCTTGCTTTTGACTTCGTCGAATACAGCAACGGTGCCATTTGTGAGTGCGACAAAAGCACGGTCAGTGTTTGCATCGTAATCAACATCCCAAGGACGCGCACCGTTAGCAAAAGTAAGGGTCATTAATGGGCTTGCATCTCCTGTGGTACACGTTGAAAATATTGAGATACTTGGTGTATCTGCATTATTTTCTGCAACTAAAATCATACCGCTATCAGAAGCTACATCAAGACCTTTAGGAGATATAAGGCCTGTATTTGCCCCTGTAATAACACTGTCTTGGTTTGTATTATACGTTTGCCCATCTCTGTTCATTGCCACTTTATTTGAAATGACAATACCGCCAATAGAAGTTGTACTGTTATCGAACGTTGTATAGCTATTACCCGCTTTATCAAAAGTTACACTCTCGATAGTTTGACCCGCATTATAGTTGCCAATTTCAGTGTTAAGTTGAGAGCTTAATCGACTAATTTGCCCAGTTGTTTCACCTGTAGTACCCGGGTTACTGCTAACGGCAACTCCTAAAAGCGCCACATTAGCGGTATCGCTATCTGAAATGTCAGCCATTACATTTTGCATACCCACTTTAGTAATTGACTCAGGTTTAATAGTTGAAGTGATTAAGTCAGGAGTAATATCGCCGCTTTCACCTGAAAAAATATTGCTAAATACAAGAACAGCATCATTTGATTTTTCGGCTACACGCAAATCACTCCCTTCAAGGCTAATATCAACCGGGTTACCAAGCATTGTTGCTGGTCCGGCAATACTGCGTGCAACGCTCACTAAGCCATCTGCGGTTGATGCATTATTGATTACAAATAACGAACCATCGGTTGCATCTGATGCACTGCCTACATCAGATAAAACAAGTTTATTCGTATTTGAGTCATAAACAATACCATGAATATTTACAGATATTTGCAAACCATCATTATTGCTAGGGGTAATTGTACGACTTGGCATAGCGGCAAATTCACCACCAACAAAATTATCGTAAACGGCTACATCACCATTTGTAAGTGCTACATAAAGACGGTCATTTGTTTCATCATAATCAACATCCCACGGTGCAGCTTCTGTGATGGTTGTGCCTAAAGGGGCTGCGTTACCCGCTGCTGTAGCGCCAAAAGTCGTTACCTGCATCGCGCCAAAGTCAGCAATAAAAATAAGGCCACTTTTTTGTGCTACGGCAATTCCTTTAGGGTTTACGAGCGTAGTGTTAGCACCTGTTATTTCGCGATCAGTATTTGCATCATAGCTGCTGCCATCAGCACGGTTAGCAAGCTGACAGATAGTTTTAATACTGCCACTTTCGCTGTCGCTTGCTTGTAATAAATTACCTAAGCTATCAAAAGCGACGCCTTCGTTAGCTGTTGTGTTAAAAGTTTTTAATTTAGAAGCACTTTGGTCAATTAAATCAATGGTACCCGTGTTGGTTTTTCCATTGTTTGCCAAAATAAATGTGGCTGATGCAAAGCCTGGGTTGCCATTTGTTCCATCAGTACCATTTTGTCCGTCGATGCCTGCAATACCATCTACGCCGTTTTTACCATCGTCTGAGCTACAGCCTGTAATGCCGATTAATACTGCAAGTGTTAACGCTGAAAAACTAAGCGTATGTTTCAATGTGTTTTTTTGTGCTGTATGAGTTGTTAAATTAGCTTTATTCATCATTTTTACCTTCTAAATATTCCATTAAATTTAGGTAAATAAAGGGCTTGCTTATAAAGCACAGACTAAGCAGCACTGATTATTTACATGTTAACCTCACAGCAATAACGGCTTAAAAGTTAAATTGGATGCAAAAAATAATGCTAAAAACGAAAAAGGAGCCAACAGGCTCCTTTTTATAAACAGTTAAAATAATTAACTAAGCAGTAAATGACCTTATTGAACTTAAAATACCTTGCTCGCCTAAGCCCATTTCATTGTGCATTTCGTCTTGCGTGCCGTGCTTAATAAACTCATCAGGAATACCTAAGTTAAGTATTTTAACATTGGCCTGCTGGCTAGCTAAGTATTCGTTAACCGCAGAGCCTGCACCACCGGCAATGGCATTATCTTCAAGTGTAACAATTACATCATGATTTTTAATAATGTCGTTTAACAGTGAAGTATCAAGCGGCTTTATAAAGCGCATGTTAACAAGCGTTGCATTAAGTTCATTTGCAGCAAGTTGTGCGTTTTCAAGCAATGTACCAAATGACAAAATGGCAATCTTTGAACCTTCTTTTA
>NZ_NTLW01000138.1:0-36745 GCF_002632075.1 Pseudoalteromonas sp. ESRF-bin5
TAATCGGCGTGACCAGGACAATCTACGTGTGCGTAGTGACGAGTTGGTGTGTCGTACTCAACGTGTGAAGTTGAGATTGTGATACCACGCTCGCGCTCTTCTGGAGCGTTATCGATTGATGCGAAATCTTTAGCAACACCGCCGTATACTTTTGCAAGTACGTTAGTGATTGCTGCAGTTAGTGTAGTTTTACCGTGGTCAACGTGGCCGATTGTACCAACGTTTACGTGCGGTTTTACGCGTTCAAACTTTTCTTTTGCCATCTTAAAAAATTCCTAATTAAGAAATTAAAGCCTGACTCACTATTGAGCCAGACAAGCTAAAATCATATTACAGCGCGAGCTGAAATTATTGTATCTGCAACCTGCTTTGAGGCTTCAGCGTACTTCAAAAACTCCATAGAGTAAGAAGCACGACCCTGAGTTGCAGAACGTAAAGCAGTCGCATAACCGAACATTTCAGACAGTGGAACTTGCGCATTTATTTGCTTAAGTCCACCAAGTGCATCTTCCATGCCCTCGATCATGCCGCGACGACGGTTTAAGTCGCCAACTACATCACCCATGTTTGAGTCAGGAGTGATTACCTCAACCTTCATTAGTGGTTCTAAAAGAACTGGGTTTGCTTTAAGCGCACCGTCTCTCATAGCTAATGAACCTGCAATTTTAAATGCCATTTCATTCGAATCTACATCATGGAACGAACCATCATATAAAGTCGCTTTAACGCCAAGTAAAGGATAGCCTGCCAGTACACCTTGAGACATTTGCTCTTGGATACCTTTGTCTACCGCTGGGATGTATTCTTTAGGAACTGATCCACCTACGGTTTCGTTAACGAATTCGTAAATTGGAGAATCATCATCCGAAATATCCATCGGTTCAAGCTTCAACCAAACGTGACCATATTGACCACGACCACCTGATTGACGAATGAACTTTCCTTCAACTTCTACAGTTGAACGAATAGCTTCACGATATGAAACCTGCGGCTTACCAACGTTACATTCAACACTGAATTCACGTTTCATACGGTCGACGATAATATCTAGGTGAAGTTCACCCATACCAGAAATAATTGTCTGGCCTGATTCTTCGTCAGTTTGTACGCGGAAAGACGGATCTTCGGCCGCTAGTTTACCTAGCGCGATACCCATCTTGTCCTGGTCAGCGATTGTGCGAGGCTCAACCGCAACAGAGATAACTGGTTCTGGGAATTCCATACGCTCAAGCGTAATAATTGAATTCGGAGCACACAGTGTCTCACCTGTTGTAACGTCTTTAAGACCAATAGCCGCCGCGATGTCGCCTGCGTAGACTTCTTTGATCTCTTCACGAGAGTTTGAATGCATCTGTACGATACGGCCAAGTCGCTCACGCTTACTTTTAACTGGGTTGTATACCGCGTCACCCTGTTTAACAGTACCAGAGTAAACACGGAAAAAGGTTAAAGTGCCAACAAACGGGTCTGTTGCAATTTTAAATGCAAGTGCAGCAAACGGCGCTTTATCATCAGCTGGACGTTCCTCTTCGGTACCATCTTCTAAGATACCTTGGATTTGTTTAACTTGTTCTGGTGAAGGCATGTATTCTACAACGCCGTCAAGCACCGCTTGAACACCTTTGTTTTTAAATGCGCTTCCACAAGTTACTGGAACAATCTCATTGGCCAATGTGCGTTGACGTAAAGCATTTTTAATTTCTGCTTCACTTAACTCTTCACCTTCTAAGTATTTGTCCATTAGTTCTTCTGAGGCTTCAGCAGCGCTTTCAACTAAATGAGAGCGCCATTCTTCAGCTAACTCAAGAAGGTCTGCCGGTATTGCCTCATATGTGAAAGTCATACCCTGGTCCGCTTCGTTCCAGTTAATCACTTTCATTTTTATAAGGTCAATAACACCTTTAAAGTCGTCCTCAGCGCCTACTGGCAACTGAATAGGAACAGGCGTTGCTCCAAGACGAGATTTCACCTGGCTAACAACAGCTAAAAAGTCAGCGCCCGTGCGATCCATTTTATTTACGAAGATCATTCTTGGAACTTCGTATTTGTTCGCTTGACGCCAAACTGTTTCAGTTTGCGGCTGTACACCAGAAGAAGCACAAAGCACAACTACCGCACCATCAAGTACGCGTAAAGAACGCTCTACTTCGATAGTGAAATCTACGTGTCCTGGAGTATCAATAATATTGATACGATGGGCGTCAAATTGAGCGTCCATCCCTTTCCAAAAACACGTTGTTGCAGCAGAAGTGATTGTGATACCACGCTCTTGTTCCTGCTCCATCCAGTCCATAGTTGCAGCGCCATCATGTACTTCACCGATCTTATGAGAAAGACCAGTGTAGAACAGAACACGTTCTGTTGTGGTGGTTTTGCCTGCATCTACGTGAGCTACTATGCCGATATTACGGTAGCGCTCAAGTGGAGTTGTACGTGCCATATGATCCTCTTAAAGGTTAAGGACAGATTACCAACGGTAATGAGCGAATGCTTTATTCGCTTCAGCCATACGGTGAACGTCTTCACGTTTCTTAACCGCAGTGCCTTTATTATCAGCAGCGTCAACGATTTCTTGAGCTAAACGTAAGCCCATAGATTTTTCGCCACGCTTACGTGCAGCGTCTACTAACCAACGCATACCTAATGCGTTGCGACGAACTGGACGTACTTCAACTGGTACTTGATAAGTTGAACCACCAACACGGCGAGATTTAACCTCTACCTGTGGACGGATGTTATCAAGTGCAGATTCAAAGATTTCTAGGTGCGACTTGCCTGATTTCTCAGCAGCCACGTCTAGCGCACCATAAACAATTTTTTCAGCAGTAGATTTCTTGCCGTCTAACATTACGATGTTAACGAATTTAGCAAGAAGTTCCGATCCGAACTTAGGATCTGGAAGAATTTTACGTTGACCTATTACGCGTCTTCTAGGCATTTTGTATCTCCGGTTTATTCAGGTTTGTCCTTTTGGAACAATCACCCAAAACAATAATTAATAATATTTAGTGCTTGGCCTTACTAACGGAATACAATTACCCTTTAGGGCGTTTTGCACCGTATTTAGAACGAGCTTGACGACGGTCGCTAACGCCTGCACAGTCAAGTGCACCACGTACAGTGTGAAAACGCACACCTGGTAAATCTTTAACACGACCACCACGGATTAGGATTACACTGTGCTCTTGAAGGTTATGACCTTCACCACCGATGTAAGATGTTACTTCGAAACCGTTAGTTAAACGTACACGAGCTACTTTACGTAACGCTGAGTTTGGTTTCTTAGGTGTAGTTGTATATACACGAGTACATACACCGCGCTTTTGCGGACACGCTTTTAGTGCAGCTGAGTTACTTTTCGTAACCTTGCTACGGCGTGGCTTACGCACTAGCTGGTTAATAGTTGCCATTTAAATAGCTCCTGAAATTAAAATTACTACTGAAAAAAATAAAAAAATCCGCCCTTTATTACCTGCCTACGATAAGCACACAAGTAAATGGGTGGCGGAATTTTAATGAGCAAAGTTTAACCTGTCAACCTAAACTAACCGTAAGACAGCACTTAACTGCCTTACGATCTCTTAATCTATTGATTAAGAACAGTTTATTGATTTCCAGACAAATCAGCATTTAGTGCATCAGTTAGTGCTTGAGTTGCCTCTTCAGCGCTTACTGTTTGCTCTTCTACTACTTCTTTGCTTTGTTTACGGCGAGCCATACGATCTTGATGATACGCAAAACCGGTACCGGCTGGGATCAAACGACCCACAATTACGTTTTCTTTCAGACCGCGAAGCTCATCGCTCTTACCATTCACTGCTGCATCTGTAAGAACACGTGTTGTTTCTTGGAAAGACGCTGCAGAGATGAAAGATTCTGTCGCTAGTGATGCTTTAGTAATACCCATTAACTGGATTTCAAACTTCGCTGGGATCTTACCTTGTTTTTCAAGGTCACGGTTTGCGATATTAACGCGCGCCACTTCGATTTGTTCACCAGCTAAGAAGTCAGTATCACCACCGTGTAAAATGGTACATTTACGTAACATTTGACGGATAATTGTTTCAATGTGCTTGTCATTGATCTTAACGCCTTGCAAACGGTAAACCTCTTGCACTTCGTTAACGATGTAGTTAGCAACATGAGTCACACCACGTAGGCGTAAGATGTCATGTGGTGATTCAGGACCATCGGCGATTACTTCACCTTTAGATACTTGTTCACCTTCAAACACGTTAAGTTGACGCCACTTAGGAATCATTTCTTCGTAATGATCGCCTTCAGCTGGAGTAATAACTAAACGCTTCTTACCTTTAGTCTCTTTACCGAAGCTAATAGTACCGGTGATTTCAGCTAAGATAGCTGGATCTTTTGGCTTACGCGCTTCAAATAAGTCGGCTACGCGTGGTAGACCACCCGTGATATCACGAGTTTTAGAGCCTTCTTGCGGGATACGTGCTAACACGTCACCTGGGTTTGCAGTCGCACCGTCTGTTACTTCAATCGTTGTGAATGAAGGAAGACGTGTTTCTTGCAGACCACGCTCATCACTTTCGATGATAAGTTTAGGCTCTTTAGCATTCGCTTTAGCAAGGTCTTTAACTACAATACGAGTCAAACCAGTTAGTTCATCGGTTTGTGTCTCTGTATTCGAGTCATCGATATCGCTAAACGATACTTTTGATTTGTGCTCAAGAACGATTGGGTGACTATGCGGGTCCCAAGTAGCAACAATGTCGTTACCTTGAACTTCTGCATTGTCTTGAACTGTTAATACTGCACCATAAGGTACTTTATAACGCTCTTTTTCACGGCCATGACTATCGATGATAGTGATTTCCGTTGAACGAGACGTAATAACAATTTTACCGTCTGTATTTAATACATACTTAGCATTGTGAAGTTTTAACGTACCGTTAGTTTTAACTTGTACATTATTTTCAGCTGACGCTCGAGATGCCGCACCACCGATGTGGAATGTACGCATAGTAAGCTGTGTACCCGGCTCACCAATTGACTGTGCCGCGATAACACCTACTGATTCACCTGCGTTGATGATATGACCACGTGCAAGGTCACGACCATAACAGTTAGCACATACACCAAAGTCATTATCACATGTGATAACTGAGCGTACGCGTACTTCATCAACCGAGTGCTCTTCTAAAAGGTCACACAGTTTTTCATCAAGCATGATATTACGTTCTACAAGTACAGTATTAGTACCTGGAATAACAACATCTTCAGCTACAACACGACCTAGTACACGTTCGCGAAGCGCTTCTACAACATCACCACCTTCAATAAGCGGTTTCATTGTTAAGCCATCTTCTGTGCCACAGTCGTCTTCGTTGATTACCAAATCTTGTGCTACGTCTACTAGACGACGCGTTAAGTAACCCGAGTTCGCTGTTTTCAGTGCTGTATCGGCAAGACCTTTACGCGCACCGTGAGTTGAGATGAAGTACTGAAGTACGTTTAGACCTTCACGGAAGTTAGCCGTGATTGGTGTCTCGATGATTGAACCATCTGGACGTGCCATTAGACCACGCATACCTGCTAGCTGACGGATCTGAGCGGCACTACCACGAGCACCTGAGTCGGCCATCATAAACACTGAGTTAAATGACGGTTGCTCTACTTCTTCACCTTTCGCGTTGGTTACTGTGTCTTTCGACAAGTTAGCCATCATCTCACGTGATAAGTTTTCATTTACACGTGACCAGATATCGATAACTTTGTTGTACTTCTCACCAGCCGTTACAAGACCTGATTGGAATTGTTGGTTGATTTCAGTTACTTCAGCTTCTGCTGATTCAATGATCTGCGCTTTAACCGGTGGGATAACTAAGTCATCGATACCGATAGAAACACCAGACTTCATTGCGTAATGGAAACCGGTGTACATAACTTGGTCAGCAAACACAACGGTGTCTTTAAGGCCTAAGCGACGGTAACACTCATTCAACAAGCTAGAAATCTGCTTCTTACCTAGTGGCTGGTTGATTGACTCAAACGGCATACCAGTTGGTAAAATTAGAGACAGAATTGCACGACCTACCGTTGTTTCGATAACCGTTGTAGTATCTTCTACTACACCGTGCTCATTAGCAACTGACTGGCTAATACGTACTTTCACAATAGCGTGAAGGTCTGCATTACCGCTACGGTATGCTTTTTCTGCTTCTTTAGGATCTTTAAATATTGCGCCTTCGCCTTTTGCGTTGATGCAATCACGGGTCATGTAGTAAAGACCCAATACAACATCCTGTGAAGGAACGATGATTGGCTCACCATTCGCAGGAGATAGAATGTTGTTTGTTGACATCATCAATGCACGTGCTTCAAGCTGTGCTTCGATTGTTAACGGTACGTGTACCGCCATTTGGTCACCATCGAAATCGGCGTTGTAAGCCGCACATACTAATGGATGCAAATGAATCGCTTTACCTTCGATAAGCACAGGCTCAAACGCTTGGATACCCAAACGGTGAAGTGTTGGTGCACGGTTTAGTAATACCGGATGTTCACGAATTACTTCGTCTAATACATCCCATACTTCCGCTACTTCACGCTCTACCATTTTCTTAGCAGCTTTGATTGTCGTAGCCATGCCGCGACGCTCTAGTTTGCCGTAGATAAACGGTTTGAATAGCTCAAGTGCCATCTTCTTAGGAAGACCACATTGGTGAAGCTTAAGTGTAGGACCTACTGTGATTACAGAACGGCCTGAGTAATCTACACGCTTACCAAGTAAGTTCTGACGGAAACGACCTTGCTTACCCTTGATCATATCAGCAAGAGATTTAAGCGGACGCTTGTTAGAACCTGTAATAGCACGACCACGACGACCGTTGTCAAGTAGCGCATCTACCGCTTCTTGTAACATACGTTTTTCGTTTCGTACGATAATGTCTGGTGCTGCTAAATCTAATAGACGCTTAAGACGGTTGTTACGGTTAATAACACGACGGTAAAGGTCATTTAGATCAGATGTCGCAAAACGACCACCGTCTAGTGGTACTAATGGACGTAGATCAGGTGGCAATACTGGAAGTACTGTCATGATCATCCACTCAGGGTTATTACCTGATTGGTGGAATGATTCCATTAACTTAAGACGTTTAGTGATTTTTTTACGCTTAGTTTCAGAGTTAATTGTTGGTAACTCTTCACGCATCTCAGCAATTAATTGGCCAAGATCAAGTTCACGAAGCAAGTCTAAAACTGCTTCAGCACCCATCTTCGCTTCAAACTCATCACCATGTTCTTCTAATGCATCTAGGTACTCTTCTTCACCTAGTAACTGACCACGCTCAAGCGTTGTCATACCAGGCTCAGTTACTACGAATGATTCGAAGTAAAGAACACGTTCAATATCACGAAGCGTCATATCTAGCATTAAGCCGATACGTGACGGTAATGATTTTAAAAACCATATATGTGCTACTGGGCTCGCAAGGTCAATATGACCCATACGATCACGACGCACTTTGGTCAGTGTAACTTCAACGCCACACTTCTCACAGATCACACCACGGTGTTTAAGGCGTTTATATTTACCACATAAACACTCATAATCTTTCACTGGGCCGAAAATACGGGCACAGAATAAGCCATCGCGCTCAGGCTTGAAAGTACGGTAGTTAATAGTCTCAGGTTTCTTTACTTCACCGTATGACCATGAACGAACCATGTCTGGTGAAGCAAGACCAATGCGAATTGCATCGAATTCTTCGGTCTTATTTTGTTGCTTCAGAAACTTAAGTAAGTCTTTCACCTTAGCTCTCCTGTCGGAGTTAATCTCGAGGACGGGTAATCTCGTCCCTACATTCTATTCAGCCGTAACAGATGCTGCAGCGTCAACTGCAGCATCTAATTGGCTTAATTTTCTTCCAACTCGATGTTGATACCCAGTGAGCGGATTTCTTTCAACAATACGTTGAACGATTCTGGCATACCTGGTTCCATCTTGTGGTTACCATCAACGATGTTTTTATACATCTTAGTACGACCATTCACGTCATCCGATTTCACTGTAAGCATTTCTTGTAGAGTGTAAGCAGCACCGTAAGCTTCTAGTGCCCATACTTCCATCTCACCAAAACGCTGGCCACCGAACTGTGCTTTACCACCCAGCGGCTGCTGAGTAACAAGGCTGTAAGAACCAGTAGAACGTGCGTGCATCTTATCATCAACCAAGTGGTTAAGTTTAAGCATGTACATGTAACCAACAGTTACTTGACGTTCAAACTGATCGCCAGTACGGCCATCATAAAGTGTAACCTGACCACTTCTAGGGTATCCACCAAGCTCTAGCATGTCTTTGATTTCGTCTTCTTTAGCGCCATCAAATGCAGGAGTAGCGATTGGTAAACCACCTTTTAAGTTTTCAGCTAGGCGACGAATTTCGTCATCAGAGAAACTTGCAATGTCTACAACTTGGCGAGATTCACCAATTTCGTAAGCTTGCTTGATGAATTCACGTAGCTCATGAAGCTCACGTTGCTCTTTCATCATTTCTTCTAAACGTTCACCGATACCACGTGCAGCAAGACCCATATGTGTTTCAAGGATCTGACCGATGTTCATACGCGATGGTACACCTAGTGGATTTAGTACGATATCTACCGTACGACCTTTATCATCGTATGGCATATCTTCTACTGGTACGATAGTCGAGATAACACCTTTGTTACCGTGACGACCCGCCATTTTATCACCCGGTTGGATACGACGTTTAACAGCTAGGTATACTTTAACAATTTTAAGTACGCCTGGTGCTAAGTCATCACCTTGAGTAATTTTACGACGTTTGTTTTCAAACTTCTTATCGTATTCAGCTTTAAGTTCATCGTACTGTGCAGCTAGTTGCTCAAGTTCAGCTTGCTTATCTTCTTCAGCAAGGCTTTGAGTTAATAGTTTTTCAGCATTTAATGACACTAAGTTGTTTTCATCAAAGCCTGCAGCTACAAGTAGCTTACGAGCGCGTTCTAAAACGCCAGCTTCAAGAATACGGAACTCTTCGTTGAAGTCTTTCTTCGCTTCGCGAAGCTGCATGTCTTCAACCTCTAACGCACGCTTATCTTTTTCAACGCCATCACGGGTGAAAACTTGCACGTCAATTACTGTACCAGTTACAGAGTTTGGTACACGTAAAGAGCTGTCTTTAACGTCAGATGCTTTTTCGCCGAAGATAGCACGCAGTAGCTTCTCTTCAGGTGTAAGCTGTGTTTCGCCTTTCGGAGTCACTTTACCTACTAGAATATCGCCGCCTTTAACTTCAGCACCAATATAAACAACGCCTGATTCATCAAGCTTGCCTAGTGCAGACTCACCCACGTTAGGGATATCTGCAGTGATCTCTTCTGGACCTAATTTAGTGTCACGGGCAACACACTGTAGTTCTTGAATGTGGATAGTCGTTAAACGATCTTCTTCAACTACGCGCTCTGATAGTAAGATTGAATCCTCGAAGTTATAACCGTTCCATGGCATGAATGCCACGCGAAGGTTTTGACCAAGGGCTAAGTCACCTAAGTCAGTCGAAGGACCATCTGCTAACACGTCACCACGAGTAACCGGTTCACCAACCATGCACGTTGGTTTTTGGTTAATACATGTATTTTGGTTAGAACGTGTGTACTTGGTTAAGTTGTATATGTCGATACCCGCTTCACCAGGGATGCGTTCTTCTTCATGTACGTTTACAACGATGCGACTTGCGTCGGCATACATTACTTCACCACCACGTTTTGCAACAATCGTTACACCAGAATCTTTCGCTAGTGTTAACTCAATACCTGTACCTACTAACGGCTTATCCGCTTTCAATGTTGGTACTGCTTGACGTTGCATGTTTGAACCCATCAATGCGCGGTTAGCATCATCGTGTTCTAGGAACGGGATAAGTGCTGCTGCTACAGAGATCACCTGTTGTGGTGATACATCCATATATTGCTGGTCCATGCGGCCCATAAAGGTTGATTCACCTTTGTGACGACATGGAATAAGTTCATCTACAAACTCATTGGTTTCAGTTAAGTTTGAGTTTGCCTGTGCGATAACAAACTGACCTTCTTCAATGGCTGATAAGTAATCAACTTCATCAGTTACTACACCGTCTACCACTTTGCGGTAAGGTGTTTCTAAGAAACCGTAGTCATTTGTACGTGCGTACGTAGACAATGAGTTAATTAGACCGATGTTTGGACCCTCAGGAGTCTCGATTGGACATACGCGACCGTAGTGAGTTACGTGAACGTCACGTACTTCAAAGCCAGCGCGCTCACGTGTTAGACCGCCCGGACCTAATGCAGAAATACGACGCTTATGCGTTACTTCTGATAGCGGGTTATTTTGGTCCATAAACTGTGATAACTGAGACGAGCCGAAGAACTCTTTAACCGCTGCCGAAATAGGCTTAGCGTTAATAAGATCTTGTGGCATTATCGCGTCAAGGTCACCTAAGCTTAAACGCTCACGTACAGCACGTTCTACACGTACTAGACCAACACGGAATTGGTTCTCAGCCATTTCGCCAACACTACGTATACGACGGTTGCCTAAGTGGTCGATATCATCAACATCGCCTTGACCGTTACGAATAGCAATTAATACTTTCATAACAGACACGATGTCTTCTTTGCTTAATGTGCCTGGGCCTGTGTCAGAATCGTAACCAACACGGCTATTAAACTTCATACGACCAACAGTTGATAGGTCGTAACGTTCTTCAGAGAAGAACAAGTTTTGGAATAAGGCTTCAGCCGCGTCTTTCGTCGGTGGCTCGCCTGGGCGCATCATGCGATAAATTTCTACTAGTGCTTCTAAACGGTTGCTTGAAGAGTCAATGTTCAATGTATTTGACATGTAAGCACCGCTGTCCACTTCATTGATGTACAACGTATCAATGGTAGTGTGACCGGCTTTAACTAATTCAGCCATAAGCTCAAGAGTTAATTCATCATTCGCATTTGCAATAACTTCACCCGTTGATTCATCAACGTAGTTTTTAGAAATAATACGGCCAATGATGTACTCATGAGGTACTTCTAACTGAGTAATGCCTTTTTTCTCGATACTCTTGATGTGACGAGCCGTAACACGACGACCGCTTTCAACAAGTACTTCACCGTCTTCGCCTTTGATATCAAAAGCGGCAGTTTCACCACGTAAACGTGAAGGTACAAGTTCCATTAGAACTTTACCGTCAGCTACTTCAAACGCAGTAGTATCGAAGAAGATATCTAGGATTTCTTCACTAGAGTACTCAAGTGCACGTAAGATGATAGACGCCGGTAATTTACGACGGCGGTCAATACGTACATATAAGTTATCTTTTGCATCAAATTCGAAGTCTAACCATGAACCACGGTAAGGAATAACGCGTGCGTTATATAATACTTTACCTGATGAATGAGTTTTACCGCGGTCGTTATCAAAGAATACACCAGGGCTACGGTGTAGCTGAGAAACGATAACACGCTCTGTACCATTGATTACAAAGGTACCGGTATCGGTCATGAGCGGAATTTCGCCCATGTAAACTTCTTGCTCTTTAATGTCTTTAACTGTGCCTGGAGCTTCTTTGTCCATAACAACAAGACGCAGTTTCACGCGAAGTGGAGCAGAATAAGTCACACCGCGAATTTGACATTCTTTTACATCGAAAACTGGCTCACCAATACGGTAACTTACGTATTGAAGCTCAGAATTTCCCGAGTAGCTTTTTATAGGGAACACAGAACGGAAGGCAGCTTCCAAACCATGATCGCCATCAGCGTCCGGCACTAAGAATTTTTTAAACGATTCTAACTGTGTAGACAGTAAAAAAGGTATATCCAAAACTTGTGGACGTTTACCAAAATCCTTACGGATACGTTTCTTTTCAGAATAAGAGTAAGCCATGGGGTTCCTCAGCTTGCTGATCTTTGACCCGACCTGTTCTTGTAAGAACAGACTTAACTGGCAGCTATGCCAAGATTTACAACATTTTATTGTTGTTCTAATTAAATCCCTTTTCAACACTAGCAAACTATAAAGCGTTGAAAGTAAAGAAATAATTAGATTTTATTTGCGCTATAAGAGTGCATCACTCCATAGCGCAAAAAGGCCGGTGATTAAATAATCACCAGCCCTTGCCTGATTTCTCAGGCAGCGAACTTAGCGTAAGCTAAATTACTTAACCTCAACTTCAGCACCAGCTTCAGTAAGATCTTTTGCAAGTGCTTCAGCTTCTTCTTTAGATACACCTTCTTTAACAGGTGTAGGAGCAGCTTCAACAAGAGCTTTAGCTTCTTTAAGGCCAAGGCCTGTAGCGCTACGAACAGCTTTGATTGCAGCAACCTTGTTAGCGCCAGCGCCAGTAAGGATTACGTCAAATTCTGTTTTCTCTTCAGCAGCTTCAGCAGCTGGACCAGCTACCATAGCAGCTGCAGCAGTTACGCCGAATTTTTCTTCCATTGCTTCAACAAGAGCAACAACGTCCATTACTGACATTTCAGCAATTGCGTCAAGGATTTGGTCTTTAGATACAGACATTACAAATTTCCTAATAATTAACGGACTCTAGGTCCAAATAAATTTTACACCGAAAGGATTAAACAACTTAAAATTAAGCAGCTTGCTCTTCTTTCTGTACACGTACTGCTTCAATTGTTTTACACAATTTGCCAGCAGACGCTTCTTTCATAGCACTCATTAAGCGTGCAACAGCTTCGTCGTATGTAGGTAGAGTTGCAAGCATAGCTGCATCTACTACGTTACCTTCAAAAGCGGCCGTTTTAACTTCGAATTTCTCATTCTTTTTCGCGAAATCTGAAAAGATACGCGCAGCAGCACCTGGGTGCTCTGATGAGAAAGCGATTAAGCTTGGACCAACAAATGAATCAGAAAGACACTCAAAATCTGTTCCTTCAAGAGCACGTTTTGCTAAAGTGTTACGAACAACTTTCATCCATACACCAGCTTCACGAGCTTCTTTACGAAGGGCAGTGATTGCGCCAACTGTTACACCACGAGAATCTGCAACAACTGCAGATAGAGCACCATTGGCTGCTTCGTTGACTTCAGCAACTATTGCTTTTTTGCCTTGAAGATTTAAAGCCATGGGTGTTACTCCTGGTTTAATGGGGTTACCGACAATCGGTTTCCCCTGTTCTACTCTTCCCTACCAAAAAGGTAGAGATGCTTTTTACGGCGAGAGCCAGAAGGATTAGGAAAAATCTATCTGGGGTCTACACCGTCTACGTAGGTAAAATTAAGGCCAAAGCCGCCTACGGTCTTGGACGGAAGCCCAATTTATCGCTTTGCCAGAGGCGCACCGAAATTATGGACTTCAACCCGAATTCTTTATTTTGCTAATTAATAAATTAATCAACAAAATGGCGCGAAATTATAGTACAAATTTCGTGCCATGTAAACACTAAATTAAGCAACTACTGTGTTTAAAGTAGCTTGGTCAACAGAAACACCTGCGCCCATTGTTGTAGAGATAGTTACTTTTTTCAAGTAAACACCTTTAGCTTGAGAAGGTTTAGCCTTCTTAAGTGCAACAATTAGAGCTTCAAGGTTTTGTTGAAGTTGCTCAGCTGTGAAATCAACCTTACCAATAGTAGTATGGATGATGCCGTTTTTGTCATTGCGGTAACGCACTTGACCAGCTTTAGCATTTTTAACTGCTTCTGCAACGTTAGGTGTTACAGTACCAGTTTTAGGGTTTGGCATTAGACCACGTGGACCTAAGATTTGACCTAGTTGACCAACAACACGCATAGCGTCTGGAGATGCAACAACAACGTCAAAATCCATCTCGCCTTTTTTAACTAGCTCAGCAAGATCTTCCATACCTACTAATTCAGCACCGGCTTCTTTCGCAGCTTCTGCGTTAGCGCCTTGTGTGAATACTGCAACGCGAACGTCACGACCAGTACCGTTAGGTAGTACAGTTGCACCACGAACGTTTTGGTCAGATTTACGAGCATCGATACCAAGGTTAACAGCAACGTCAACACTTTCTACGAATTTAGCTGTCGCTAACTCTTTTAAAAGAGCAACTGCTTCATTGATTTCGTAATCTTTAGTTACTTCCACTTTTTCGCGGATAGTACGCATACGTTTAGTTAATTTAGCCATTTCTTAGTCCTCTACGTTCAAGCCCATCGCACGCGCAGAACCTGCGATAGTGCGAACCGCTGCGTCCATATCGGCAGCTGTAAGGTCAGTTCGTTTTGTCTCAACAATCTCTTCAAGTTGAGCACGAGTTACTGTACCTACTTTGTCAGTGTTAGGACGGCCTGAGCCTGACTTGATACCAGCAGCTTTCTTAAGTAAGTAAGCAGCAGGTGGCGTTTTCATGTCGAACGTAAATGAACGGTCACCGTAAACAGAGATCACTACAGGAACTGGAGCGCCTTTTTCGATAGACTCTGTACGTGCGTTAAACGCTTTACAGAATTCCATGATGTTTACACCGTGTTGACCTAGTGCAGGACCTACTGGAGGACTAGGATTAGCCATACCAGCGGCAACTTGTAGCTTGATTAGAGCTTCAACTTTTTTAGCCATTATAAATACCTCATTTGGTGGGTCTTAGCCTTGTGCGCGCGAGGACGCGTACTCTAACGGCTTCCCAGTTTAAAAATTGGTTTCGTACTTTTTGTACTGTAAAAATAAATTTTTACCTTTATACAAAAAGGCCGCTGATTATAAGATAATCAGCGGCCTTTTTCAAGCTTCGTGCCAAAATTTAAAATTTCAGCAGTGAAGCTTTTTTAATCAATTACTTATCTTGCTCAACTTGACCAAATTCAAGCTCAACTGGCGTAGAACGACCAAAAATAAGTACAGATACTTTTACGCGGCTTTTTTCGTAGTCAACTTCTTCAACTACACCACTGAAGTCTGCAAATGGACCGTCAGTTACGCGCACTACTTCACCTGGTTCGAATAATGTAGCAGGCTTAGGTGCTTCAGCATTTTCTTGTAGACGGTTAAGAATACGATCAGCTTCTTTAGAGCTAATTGGCGCTGGACGGTCAGATGTACCGCCAATGAAGCCCATTACACGCTCTGTGCTATTTACTAAGTGCCAGCTAGCGTCATTCATATCCATTTGTACTAGTACGTAGCCTGGAAAGAATTTACGCTCAGATTTACGCTTTTGACCTGCGCGCATCTCAACCACTTCTTCAGTTGGTACTAATATTTCACCAAAGCTCTCTTCAAGACCTTCGATTTTAATGTGTTCAGTTAACGTTTGAGCTACACGCTTTTCATAACCAGAAAATGCTTGTACTACGTACCAACGTAATTTAATTTCTTTGTTCTCATCCGACATGGGATCAGATCTCCAATCCAGTTAAAAAGCCAACAGCGCGGAATAAAATGCCATCTAATCCCCAAAGGATAAGTGCCATAATCACGGTTGCAACCATTACAATTAATGTCGTGTGGGTAGTTTCTTGACGCGTAGGCCAAATAACTTTGCGTACTTCAATTCGCGCTTCTTTAGCGAAAGCAAGAAAGGTACGTCCCTTAAAAGTTTGTGAGGCAATGGCTAATCCGGCCGCTATTGCAACAACAACGCCGATAGCACGTAGTAATACAGACTGATCTGCATACATATGGTTACCAACAACTGCGCCTGCAAGTAGCGCGATTGCTACTAACCACTTCACTGACTCCATCCCGCTTGATGGTGTTTCTACATTCGTGCTCATAATATTATTACCTTAACTACAGACACAACAACCCTACACGCCGGCAGGGTTAATCCATTAAAATCTAAACTTAAAAACAGACTTATTTAAACCGATTTTTAACCCCAGACTTACTCATATTAATGAGTAAATTGGCAGGGGCGGAGAGATTCGAACTCCCAACCGTCGGTTTTGGAGACCGCTGTTCTACCAATTGGAACTACGCCCCTGCAAAGTGGATGCCTATTATACTTACGCAAATCATTTACACAAGCCTAAAAGATACCCGTAATGCAAAATCTCTATAAACAATTAAGTACTTAATATTAAAAAGGCTTAATTCGCCCCTTTAACAAGTGGCACGCCATTATTACCCACAGGAATATAAACCGTTGTATGGTTTGGCGACTCGGCCATTTTTATTTGCGCATTTATGGCTTCATGTTGTAAATAATTAGCTGTAAGCGTGGCGTTAATAATTTTTTGTGCCTGCGCTATGCCTTTTGCTTCTTCAACACGTATTTCTGCATCTTTACGCGCAATTTCTTTTTGTGTTTCTTTTTCAGCAAGTAACTGCTGCGCAGCTAGTTTTTTCTCTACCGCATTAGCAACAATATCGGGGTAGTTAATATTACCTACAACCACATTGGCAAGCTCAAAGGGGGTGGTTGATAAATAATTTTGTAAACGCAGTGTGACCTCTTGGGCTATTTTTTCGCGGTTTGTTTTAAGTTCACCACTGTCGTATTTCTGCACAGTATCTCTTACGTAAGTTCTGAACGTTTCACGCACAAAACGTTTGTACCAGTTCTCTGCTCCGTATTGTTCAACAACGGTTTGCACTGAACCACTTTGAATGGCAATCACAGCATGAAAATCAAATTTTATGTTTAAATCATCATTAGCTAATATTCTAAATGTTTCGGTATACGTATTAGGCCGCATATCTATGTTTACCACTTCATTACGCAGTAATGACATACCATAATTAGCAGGCCCTATCATGGTGCCTTGGTAACCACCTTCACCAAATACTCGTGGTTTTTCGTAAACATAGCCCTCTTCACCCGCTGGCGTACTTGGGTTAGTGCATGCGGTTAATCCAAACCCAATTACGCCAACAACAAAAGCACCTTTAACTAAATTATTAACCAAACTTTGCATCCCTGAATTTCTTGCTCTCATTATTTGTCCTTTATTTCTCTAATACTTTATATACATCGCTTAATAGGCTTGAAGCACCAAACCTAAATGTGGTGGCTTGAAGGTAGTCATCGCTCATTATTGAACGGGCTAGTGCTAAATATTCACTGGCATCAGCCACCGTTTTAACACCGCCGGCAGCTTTAAAACCAACACGTTTACCTGAATTTTTAATGGTCGTTAACATTACCTTAGTTGACTCAAGCGTCGCATTTATAGCGACTTTGCCTGTACTCGTTTTTACAAAATCAGCGCCGCCTTTGATAGCCAGTTCGGTCGCTTGAGCAATCAACGACTCTGTTTTTAGCTCGCCGCTTTCTATAATTACTTTTAGCTGAGCTTTAGTGCCGCACGCTTTTTTACTTTCACTTACGTACTTAAGCGTGGCTTGCGTATCCCCTGCCGTTAATTTTTTATAGGGGATAACAAGGTCGATTTCATCTGCACCACGTTCAATAGCTATGAGAGTTTCGTTTATTACATCGCTTAACGGGGCATCACCCGTTGGGAAGTTAGTCACCGTTGCTACTTTAACGTGGCTAAGCTCTCGTGCAGCAAGCGCTATTTTTGCATCGTCTACAAAATCACTATACACACACACCGCAGCTGGCGTGCCTAGTGCAGGCCTAATACTATTGATCAGAGCTTTAATGTCTTTTGTAGTGTCGCTTGTGTTTAAGCTAGTTAAATCCATAAGCTCTACTGCGAGTAATGCGTCTTGTTGTTTTGTCATACGGACTCCCTTGCCCTGCTTGGGTAAAATTAATATGCCTCATATTAACAAATTAAAAAAAACTCGCTATAGCTCATAACCAAACACTCTAAGCTTATTATTTTACTTGTAACTAGTCGCAATCCCTTGTTAACTCAGTCTTAGGCTTAAAACCGCTACCCAATATAACTTTTGGTTATATCAACTTGGTTTTAATTATTTTTTACTTACACATAGCCGCTATATTCTGCGCAACAGATTAAAGCGTTCTATAAAATTGTTTAGAGGTGTTACCAACGTGCAATATTTACCTATCTTTACCAAACTCGACAACAAACCTGTATTGGTTGTTGGCGGTGGAGAGGTCGCATTACGTAAGTGTCGCGCGTTTTTAAAAGCCCGTGCTGCAGTAACCTTAGTGGCGCCTTGGTTTTGTGACGAATTGAAAGAACACGCACAACACAACGAAGTGACCCTAATAGACGCTTACTTTGACGAATCACACCTAGACGGAAAAATGCTAGTTATTGCAGCAACCGATCGAGACGAAGTTAACAACACGGTGTTTGAGCTTGCCAATGCTCGCAATGTGTTTGTAAACGTGGTTGATGACCAACCTAAATGTACGTTTATATTTCCTTCTATTGTTGACCGTAACCCTATTACAATTGCTATTTCGAGTGCGGGAACAGCCCCTGTACTTGCTCGTCGTCTACGCGAAAAGTTAGAGACATTAATACCACAACACATTGGCCCACTTGCTACATTGGTGGGTGGCTTTAGAGATAAAGTAAAACAGCGCTTTAAGCACTTTTCTGATCGCCGCCAATTTTGGGAAGGCGTGTTCGACTCATCAGTTGTGAGTAAAGTACAAACCGGCGACACCCAAGGTGCTGAGCAACAACTTGAACAAATGCTAGACGCTAAAGCCGAGCCCGAGGGCGAAGTTTATGTGGTAGGGGCAGGCCCTGGCGACCCAGAACTTTTAACCCTTAAAGCACTGCAACTTATGCAACAGGCTGATGTCGTTGTTTACGACTTTTTAGTGTCTGACGAAATTATGGAGCTTGTTCGTCGTGATGCAGACCTAATTTGTGTTGGTAAACGCTTAGGCGACCATAGTGTTGTTCAAGAAGACACTAACCAAATGTTGGTTGACCTAGCTAAACAAGGTAAAAAAGTATGCCGAATTAAAGGAGGAGATCCCTTTATTTATGGCCGAGGCGGTGAAGAAGTACAAGTACTAGCTGCCAACAAGGTGAATTACCAAATAGTACCGGGTATTACAGCTGCAGCAGGGTGTAGTGCGTATGCAGGTATTCCGCTTACGCATCGCGATCATGCCCAAGCTATTCAGTTTGTAACAGGGCACTGTAAAAAAGACGGCCAAGAACTTGATTGGCAATCACTGGCTAAACCAAACCAAACACTTGCTATATACATGGGCGTAATTAAGTCACCACACATTCAAGCAGAACTATTACAGCATGGCCGCAAAGCCGACACG
Organism: Pseudoalteromonas sp. ESRF-bin5; assembly: GCF_002632075.1. NCBI lineage: Bacteria > Pseudomonadati > Pseudomonadota > Gammaproteobacteria > Alteromonadales > Pseudoalteromonadaceae > Pseudoalteromonas > Pseudoalteromonas sp. ESRF-bin5. The sequence goes on from NZ_NTLW01000138.1 coordinate 19,124, forward strand.
CCAGTTGCCGTGATCGAAAATGGCACGCGCAAAAATCAACGTGTAGTAACAGGCCAATTAGGTGAGCTTGCCAATTTAATTGAACGCAACAGGATTGTATCGCCAGCATTACTTATTATTGGTGAAGTAGCTGCCTTACACTCGCAGCTTGCGTGGTTTGGGCAAAACAACCAAACAAGTAGCTATGCGCAACCGTTAACCGATATAGCACATTAGTAACCAAATTTAATTTTATAACTTTTAATCATTTTAGTAGGACGACTAACAATGGCTTTAACTCATCTTCAGCAACTTGAAGCTGAAAGTATCAAAATCATGCGCGAAGTCGCCGCTGAGTTTGAGAACCCAGTAATGCTTTACTCAATTGGTAAAGACTCGTCGGTACTTCTGCACTTAGCGCGTAAAGCGTTTTACCCTGCAAAAATTCCGTTTCCGTTATTACACGTAGACACCGACTGGAAGTTTCGTGAAATGATTGAATTTCGCGACCGCATAGCAAAAGAGTACGACTTTGACCTACTGGTACACAAAAACCCAGAAGGCTTAGCAATGGGCGTTGGCCCCTTTACTCATGGCTCTGGTAAGCATACCGATATAATGAAAACCCAAGGGTTAAAGCAAGCTCTTAACAAATACGGTTTTGATGCAGCCTTTGGTGGCGCTCGCCGCGACGAAGAAAAATCACGTGCAAAAGAACGTGTGTACTCGTTCCGCGACAAGCACCATCGTTGGGATCCAAAAAACCAACGTCCAGAGCTTTGGAATACTTATAACAGTCAAGTAAACCCAGGCGAAAGCATTCGTGTATTCCCGTTATCTAACTGGACTGAGCTTGATATTTGGCAATACATTTATCAAGAAAACATCGAAATGGTTCCGCTTTACCTAGCTAAAGAGCGCCCTGTAGTTGAACGTGACGGCACCCTTATTATGGTTGATGACGAACGTATGCCACTTGAAGAAGGCGAAGTACCACAAATGAAATCGGTCCGTTTTCGTACATTAGGCTGTTACCCACTAACCGGCGCCGTTGAATCTACAGCCAGTACACTAACCGAAATTATTGAAGAAATGCTGTTATCTACGTCATCAGAACGCGAAGGCCGCGTTATTGACCATGACTCAGCAGGCTCAATGGAGAAGAAAAAACGTGAGGGGTATTTCTAATGTCTAGCCAAAATAACGATACATTTAACGAAGTAAAAGAAATAGGCATAGACGCCTACCTAGCACGCCAACAAGACAAAAGCTTATTGCGCATGCTTACCTGTGGCAGCGTAGATGATGGTAAATCAACACTGATTGGCCGCCTATTACACGACAGCCACCAAATTTATGAAGATCAGCTAGCAGCGCTTCACAAAGACAACGAAAAAGTAGGTAACGCAGGTGAAGATCTTGACCTTGCATTACTAGTAGATGGCCTACAAGCTGAACGCGAACAAGGCATTACCATTGACGTAGCATACCGATACTTTTCAACGGCTAAGCGTAAATTTATTATTGCCGACACACCAGGCCACGAGCAATATACACGCAACATGGTAACGGGTGCATCAACAAGCGATGTCGCCATTATTTTGGTTGATGCGCGTTACGGCGTGCAAGTACAAACTAAACGCCATAGCTTTATTTGTGACTCGCTAGGTATTAAACAGTTTGTTGTAGCCATTAATAAAATGGATATCGTTGATTTTGACGAAACCGTTTATGAAAAAATCAAAGCCGATTACCTTAAATTTGCTGAGCAACTAAATGTAACAAACATCAAGTTTGTGCCTATGTCGGCGCTTAAAGGCGATAACGTAGTAACGCGCTCTGCACATACACCGTATTACACCGACAAACCACTGCTTGAGCTTTTAGAAGACTCGCCAGCGGCACAAACCGATACCGGTTTTGAAGCACGTTTACCCGTGCAATATGTAATACGCCCTAACTTAAACTTTCGTGGTTTTCAGGGCACATTAGCATCGGGCAAGCTACAAGTAGGCGACGCTGTAAAAGTATTACCGTCGGGTAAAACATCAAGCATTAAAGAAATTGTCACTTTTAATGGCAACCTAGACACAGCAGAAGCAGGCCAAGCAATTACTATTACGCTAAACAGTGAAATAGACATTAGCCGCGGCGACGTAATCGTACCGGCAAGTTCAACCGCCGCTGTTACTAATCAGCTTCAGGCTAAAATTGTATGGATGCACGAATCGCCATTAGTGCTAGGTAAAAACTACAACCTAAAACTGGGCAGCAAAAACACATCTGCTGTGGTTAAAAAGATTGACCACACTATTGATGTAAACACGCTTGAACACGGCTCTGCCGATTCATTACAGCTAAACGAAATTGCTATTGTAACGCTTGAACTAACCGAAACTATTTTGGCCGACGAGTACCACAATAACCACGAAACAGGCTCTTTCATTCTAATTGACCGTTTATCTAACTTAACGGTAGCAGCCGGTATGATTGAACACGTACTACAAAGCGAGAAAAGCAAAAGCGATTTCAGTGACTTTGAAGTTGAGTTTAATAGCTTAGTACGCAAGCACTTCCCGCATTGGCAAGCGCTTGATATTTCGAAACTGTAAGTTTATTAATGTCTGTTAGGAATAATAAAGCATGGTAGAGCAGCTAGTTTTAACAGGCATAATGCTTACCTTAGTCGGGTGCCTTTTTGGCACCCGCATTAATCCAGCATGGTTATTTGTAAGCGCTATTGGCACCAGCTACTTAGCCGGGCTAATTGACCTTGAAAACATGCTAGCTAACTACGCCAATCCGTCACTTATTACCTTAGTGCTCCTCGTATTAGTGTCGATTGCAATCGAAAAAACCACGTTAATTCAAAAGCTATCCATGTCGTTATCTAAAGGTAGCTTAGTTAAGTCGGTAACAAAACTGGGGATTTCTACTGCATTTTTATCGTCGTTTACTAATAATACGGCGGTGGTTGCCTCACTCATTACCGCTATAAAAGATAACCCAAACCATTCACCCTCAAAGCTATTATTACCGCTGTCGTACACTGCTATTTTAGGTGGCACCATTACACTCATAGGTACTTCAACAAACCTCATTGTTAACGGCTTTGCGGTAGATGCAGGTATGCAGCCACTGGGCTTTTTCGACTTTACCTTAGTGGGTTTAGGCGCGCTTAGCGTTGGCCTTATTACTATTTTGGTAATGCTTAAATACTTGCCTGACAACGGCAAAAGCGATCAAGAAGTTGTTCCTTTTTACCTTGAAGGTAAAGTACAAACAGGCTCAAAATTAATAGGTCGCACAGTAGAAGAAAACGGCCTACGCGATTTAAAAGACTTGTTCCTAGCTGAAATAATTCGTAATAACGAACGCATATGCGCAGTAACGCCTCAGCAAATTATTCAACAAAACGACATTTTATTATTTGTAGGCGACATTAAATCAGTCCCTCTATTAACACGCTTTGATGGTTTAAAAGTAGTACACGATAACCACGAAAAAGACATAGAACACTTAGTTGAAGTGGTCGTAAGTCAGTCGTCTAAATTTATAGGCAAAACAGTAAAAGAAATACGCTTTCGCGAGCAGTTTCACGCTGCTGTTATTGCTATTCGCCGTGGGCACGACCGCCTTCAAGGCGGCCTTGGCCAAGTACAATTACAAGCAGGCGATTCACTCATTTTGGCACCCGGCAAAAACTTTTACAGCCTACCTAATTTAAAGCGTGAGTTTGTATATATTTCAGGCCTTGATTTACAAACCCACCTTGCGCCCAAACAATCTAATATTGTATTACTCAGCTTTGCGGGTGTATTGGGTTTAAGTATTTTTGGGGTAGTGCCGTTAGTAAAAGGCTTATTGGTATTGCTTATTGGCTTAATGCTCAGCGGCACCATAAAGCTAAACGAAATCAAACGCCGATTTCCGCTTGAGTTACTTGTTGTAGTAGGTAGCGCCATTGGGCTTGCAAAATTAATGATAGGCACTGGCCTTGCTGGGCAAATATCGAGTGCGCTATTTATGGTACTTGGCGACTTTGGTCCTTACGGCGCATTTATAGCCATATTTTTAATGACCGTATTATTTACCGAACTTATTACAAATAATGCGGCAGCGGCACTTTCATTTCCGGTTGCTTACTCATTGGCTGTTGGCTTTAATGTAGACCCGCTCCCTTTTATTATGGCGGTTGCTTTTGGCGCATCGGCAAGTTTTATTTCGCCATTTGGGTATCAAACAAATTTAATGGTGTATAGCGCGGGTAATTATCGCTTAAAAGATTACATTGTTATGGGCTTGCCCCTTTCTATTATTTATTCAATCACGGTATTAACCCTGATCCCGCTGGTATTTCCTTTTTAATACTGGCGCAAACAGCATAAGAGACACATCACTATGGATGAAAATATAGTTTGGCATAACTACGCAACCACTAAAGCACAACGTAGCGAGCAAAAAAAACATAAGCCGGCTATTTTATGGTTTACTGGTTTTTCAGGTTCGGGTAAAAGCACCGTAGCCAACGCACTCGAAGCGGCGCTTAATCAGCAAGGCGTACACACTTACCTGCTCGATGGCGACAACGTACGCCACGGTTTATGTAAAGACCTAGGCTTTAGCGATGAAGACCGCATAGAAAACATTCGCCGTGTAGGCGAAACCGCAAAACTGATGACCGACGCAGGCTTGTTAGTACTTACTGCGTTTATATCGCCTTTTAGAGCTGAACGCGACATGGTGCGCAATTTAGTAGACGACGGAGAGTTTATTGAAGTATTTATAGATACTCCGCTTGATGTATGCGAAAGCCGCGATCCAAAAGGGCTATACAAAAAAGCGCGCGCAGGAGAGATAAAACACTTTACTGGAATCGACTCAAACTACGAAGTACCCACAAAGCCTGAAATAATTTTAGATACAAGTAAAAACACCCTAGACCAATCGGTTGCCCAACTGATAACGTATCTAAAACAAACGCATATAATAGGTTAACCCCAATGAACCAAACCGAACTGCTAGAAGAAACCCTCATCCTTGCCCGCACCGCAGGCAAAGCCATTATGGGGATTTACGAAAAGGACTTTAACGTTGAATACAAAGCCGATGAAAGCCCAGTAACCGACGCCGACTTAGCAGCTCATAAGGTCATTGTAGCGGGGCTACTTCAGCTTACGCCCGACATCCCCGTCCTTAGCGAAGAAAACGCCGACATAAGCTGGGCGATTCGCCAAACGTGGAAAAGCTACTGGTTAGTCGATCCAATCGACGGTACCAAAGAGTTCATTAAAAAGAACGGCGAATTTACCGTAAACATTGCCCTAATAGAAAACGGAAAACCGGTACTCGCGGTTGTTGATGCCCCTGCACTTGGCGTATCGTACCTAGCAAGCGACGCCATTGGCGCGTTTAAAGACATGGGCGATGAGCGTATAGAACTTAAAGTAACCACTAAGCCTAACAAAGGGTTAATACGTGTTGTAGGCAGCCGCTCGCACCCATCACCCGATTTAGCCGAATTTGTAAAACGCTTTGACGACGTAGAAATGGTCTCAAAAGGCAGCTCACTAAAACTGTGTTTAGTTGCTGAAGGCAGCGCCGATATTTACCCACGCTTAGGCCCAACCTGTGAATGGGATACCGGAGCTGGCCATGCAATCGCCGAAATAGCCGGTGCAAAAGTCACCAAGCTTGATGGCAGCCCGCTTATTTACAATACTAAAGATGAGTATTTGAATCCGTATTTTATTGTAAGTGCGATAGAAGAATAAAAGTTAAGAGCTATCAGTTGTCAGCAAGATAAGTGATAGCTTTTACTATAAGAGTTACTCAGGAAGCATAAAGTAAAATACTTAGTAACGCTTAAGTTATTTGTTATGTAAAAGCTAACTTAATAAGCGCACTAAAGCACAGCAAAGTTATAAACAAACCAAGCGATAAAATAACCTTTTCCTTCAGGGTTTGCTCAGGCTTTTGGGCAAATACAAAAACAGTTCGGTAAAGCGTACTAGGCACTATTAAAACCAAGCCAATAAACGCAGGAAACACACCTAATATAAAACCAAATGCAAAACCTGAATTTTCCATTTGGCCAAATATAGCGCTAAACCCAAACCAAATAATAGCAACTGCAAAAAACGCAACGCCCACTGAAATCGATAAAAGTGCCATTTATTAAATTCCTTTTATTTCATCTCGAAAGAAAAACATTCAATTTATATTCAATAGTAAAAGCACTATTCCTCCAACAAATAGCACAAAATAAATCAATCACCTTCTTTTTATCCATGCTAACTCTCTTTACTGCCTTTGTTTTTATTTAAGTTCTGTACTTATAAACTTTAAATGCGTTTTAGTTAACTGATTTGGCGCTATTGTAGCCGGTGAAAATATAAGTAACGTTTTAGCCTTTATTAAATTGCGGTCTTAACGCTGAAATTCGTAGTCGGTAACCCTAACTTTTTGGCTATCGCTGCAAATTGAGCTTTTGTGTATGGCCCATAAACAAACTCATTGTGCTCAGCGAACTTGTTATCTTTGGTTTTATCAATATAGTAAAAAGCACAAATTTTATGCGGGCAAGCATAAACCGAAATATATTGTTCGTTCGAATTAATATTTATTGGTTCATTGAGTCGCCCAATATATGTGCCCCGACCAAGGCTATAACCTAACCTTTTGGTACCGTCGATGTAATACACTTTATAAGGTTGCTCCTCCCAAACTGGAGAACACCCATTAAGAAGTAATAATATTAAAACTAAACATGTTCTCACACATTTCCCTGCATTCTAGTAACTTGCTCAAATTACACCCTTATAGTTAACATGAGTGCGTTCTTTTTTTTGGAACATCTATTAGTAACAAACTGTGTAAGTGATTGCCAATTATAAAATTATATTTAATCTAGGTATTTTACTATGTGTAAAAGGGTGTGGCGTGAAACAAGGCAGTGCTTTTAACTTAAGGAGAGAGACAAAAGAATGACCGCTTCCAATCAACAAGTAATGGTTGTTATAAGTTTTTGAGACTTGCCATTAATTGAACGCTTTTTAAAAGCGACAACCCTTAACGGTTTTGCTGGGCGATAAAGGCAAGCGAGTGTTGATTAAATAAGTCTGGGCGTTCCACATTACAAACATGGCCGCAATGGTGAATAGTTTGCAGTACGCTATTTTTATGGCGTTTAACCATTTCTTTAACAGGGCCAAGGAACATATGATCTTCTTTACCCATAATGTAAAGAATGGGGATATCGATGTCTTTTTCTTTGAAATACTGCATTAAGGGGTTTACATCCATGGCTAATTTAAACCATTTTATAAACTCCTTTTGGCACAAACGTTTTGCTTCACGAACAAACAAAAGCCGAGATTCTTTATGGCGCTTTTTGGGCATCATAATAAAAGCAAATAAACGGTATAGCCACATATACGGCAAGAAATGCTTAAAGGTATTACCTAAATAAACCAAAGTATTACTGCGAGTATTAAAGCGAGTTACCGCGCCACCTAGCACCATGCTAGAAACATATTGCGGCGCAATTTCAGCAATATTACGAATGAGTATTGTGCCCAATGAAATACCAACAAAGTGTGCGCTGGTGATATTGTTATGGTCTAACACATCAATAATATCTTTAGAGACGTTATTAAACGAATAATTATTATCAACAAAATTTTGTACTAAGTTATTTGATTTACCGTGACCACGAAGATCTAGCAACAATACATTGTATTCTTTTTTATAAGCTTTGAGCTGACGAAACCAAATTGCCGAACTTCCCCCAGCGCCATGGACAAATACAACCCATGTTTGACTGGTTTCGTGCGGAAAAATAGTATGAAAAAGAATGTCTGTGCTCATTGCTGTTAGCGGCCTATTTACTTCATTTGGCATATTCAATTGTAAGAAGTATAACGGAGTTTAATAAAAATCTCTCATCAAGTTCACAACAATAGCGCCTACTTAACAACTTTTCGGAACAGGTTTTAATTTTTAAATAAAAACAAATAAGAATAACCTTTACCAATACTCAACGTATTTGAGGCGCTCGCCCATGAAAATTTAAGTACAGCTTTTTTAGTTTACCGGGGACGAGTGGCCAGCCCATTTCAATTCCGATGGGAGTCGCTTTCCAAAACAAGTGCTCAACATAATAGGTATCTATGTATTCAAACTCGGCAGGGCTTGCAGTCTCTAGTTTTAGATTCATATATGACAAATACTTTAGGGCGTCGGCGTTTTTCTGTTCGTTGAATGCAAACGTTGTTAAATTTGCGAACTCCTCCATACGAAAAGCGAATTCACATTCTTCGTGTTTATCCATTAGCGGTATGACATCTGGAAACTTAGATTGTATATCCTCAATAAATTGTCTTATTTCTTGGTCTGCCATATATTGCCTGTTAATACGTAGTCATTCACATGCCGGTGTAAAACTATAGACTTATTGTTTATCCTAATTCTAAATAAAAATAAAATCCGAGCTTATTATTTTACTTTTCTACTTCCTCTGCCCTTAAAGAATAAAACTGCTTCAAGTGCAAAAATACAGGCCATACCAATGGCTAATACTTTACCAATGTAAACAAACCCAGGAGCACCACAGGAGCCTGAATAAGGTGATACACCTGCTATTTCCAGCATATACAGATACATTGGAAAATACCCAAAAATAACCTGCAACAAAATTGGAATCCAAATTTTTTGTATATTATATGAAGCCCTAATAAATAAAGCTGCAGTCATTAGAACACCAGCATAAATTAAATAATTAATTAATTGAGTTTCATGTTGTTCTGTTAAACCTTCTGGTTGAACAAAACAAGCGAAGGAATTAAAAGAGGTTATTAAACATATTAATACAATAATAATTTTCAAATTTGATTCCAACTTAAGTCTAGCCAACCAGTTAGTGAAGCACCGCATTAATGATTGTTGCCTATAAACATTATAAAACCTCTAAATAAATTGCACAGCTGCCCTTCATGTATCCACAAAAGTGAGTTAATTTATTAAGTTGTAGGTTTATGCCTTATCGCAAAAAGAAAGTACAATTTCGTTGTGCCCACTCGATTTAAGCTTTTTTAGTTGATCCCTAGCATTCGGTGCTAAATTTGAATATTCAAAATTTAGATAATCAAAAACCTCACACTCTGTCCAAGGACCAAGTGACGCTTTGAAGTCACAAAAATCATTTTGTATTTCCCTGAATGATTTATATTCGACCTTCGTTAATATTACTGCTGTTTCAGTAAAAACTATATGAATTAACACGATGAAAAACCTGACAATTTAACAAAAGAACACTTTCACCATTTTTGTATGAAAACATCCTTATTTTATGAACGCCTATTAATAACAAACCGTGTAAGTGTTTGCCAATTATAAATATTATATTTTAGCGAGTTATTTAGCTGTGCTAGAAATAGTAAAGCGTGTCATTACTACATTTTTAAACACCTTGTGCTGGCTTTGTTTACTTTTACACCGCTGTTTCGTATTCATGACACTTGGGGGCTATTTTAACGCAGTTAATTGTGGCTCTAGGGCGCTAAAAACATGAAAAAGTGGGCCAAAAACTATATCCTTCGGCGCGGTTATTATTATAAATAATGGACGGCACACACACATGACAACACCTTTAGATGCAACGCATTCAAATGCATCAACACACGCGCATTCAAGTGCAAATTCAAACGCAAAATCTAAATGGAACCTACACGATACGCAGTGGACCTTAAGCCTTTTTGGTACCGCCGTTGGTGCGGGTATTTTATTTTTACCTATTAACATTGGTATTGGCGGTTTTTGGCCGCTGATTATTATGGCGTGTTTAGCGTTTCCGATGACCTTTTTAGCCCACCGTGGTTTAGCACGCTTTGTATTATCGTCTAAAAATAAGCATGCCGATTTTACCGATGTTGTTGAAGAACACTTTGGCGTTAATGCAGGGCGATTAATCTCATTGTTATACTTTTTATCTATATTCCCTATTTTGCTTATTTACGGTGTAGGCTTAACCAACACCGTAGACAGCTTTATGGTAAACCAGCTGGGCATGGAATCGCCGCCTCGCGTAGTGCTTTCGGGTGTTTTGGTAGCCGGTATGATAAGCCTAATGATGGGTGGCGAGCGCCTAATGCTGCGCGCGTTTTCTATTTTGGTGTATCCGCTTGTGGGTATTTTGTTTTTTTTATCCTTGTATTTAATTCCTAGCTGGCAAATGCCAGACATGAGCCTACCTGAAGTGGGCAGCTTTGGTAAAACGCTGTGGTTATCTATTCCTATTATTGTGTTTTCGTTTAGCCATGCAGCGGCTATTTCAAGCTTTGTGCATGTACAACGCGAACACTATGACGACCTTGCTACACGAAAATCAGAAGCCATTTTAAAGCGCACAAGCTTACTGTTAATTGTGTTTGTATTGCTGTTTGTATTTTCGTGTGTGCTGTCGCTTACAGGTGAGCAGATGGCACAAGCAAAAGCCGATAATGTCTCGGTTTTATCGTACCTTGCTAACATTACCCATAACTCGTTTATTGCGACGCTTGGGCCTTTAGTTGCTTTTATTGCCATTACGTCGTCGTTTTTAGGTCACTTTTTAGGAGCCCGCGAAAGCTTTACAGGTTTGGTGACTAAGCAAACACAGCTTGGTGCTAAAACGGTAGATAAAATTGGTGTAGTTATTATGTTTTTTGCAATTTGGTTTTGTGCAGTTAAAAACCCAAGCATACTCGATATGATGGATCAGCTGTCGGGCCCTATTATTGCAATGATATTATTTATCATGCCTATGATTGCAGTTTATAAAGTACCGGCTCTGTATAAGTATCGTAACCGTTTAAGTACTTTGTTTGTGTTAGCGGTAGGTGCGCTTGCGGTATTTGCACTTATTTACAGCATGATTAAATAACCCCCCCTATTCATGCTAAAGCCCAGCGAGTTAGCTGGGCTTTTTTGTGTGCTGTTTATCTCAAAATGTTTTTTTATGGCTGCCATTAAGGCATGTTATAAATTAACTAGCCTAAAAATAAAACAATTATGCACCTTACAAAACACCTCCTACTTTGCGTGAGCTTACTTACTACGCTTATTTTAAGTCCCTTAGCTAAGGCCGATGGCGTGCCTGCTATTTTATCGATGAAAGAACGCGCTGCGTTTATAGATAATATAACCGAGCTTAGGGTAAACACATTAATGCCCAGCTTAATGAAGCAACACAACATCGATATGTGGCTGCTTATTAGCCGCGAATACAACGAAGATCCCATATTAAAAACAATGCTGCCAGCAACCTGGTTATCGGCAAGGCGTACCACCATTTTGCTCTTTGCCTTAAATGAACAAGGCAATGTTGATGCTTACGCTATTGCGCCCTATAAAATAGGTAACGTATTTACAAAAGGCTGGGAAAAAAAGGCGCAGCCAAACCAGTGGCAAGCACTGAACGATATTATTGAGCGCTATAACCCTGGTAACATTGCACTCAATACGTCTACCGATTGGGGTCATGCCGACGGCTTAGTGTTAGGCGATTACAATACCTTAATGGCCAACTTACCTAGCGCTTATAAAAATAAAATAATATCGGCTGAGCCGCTGGCAGTTGCTTGGTTAGAGCAGCGTATTCCCCAAGAAATAGACATGTATAAACACATTGTTGCTATTGCGCACGCTATTATTGCAGAGGGTTTTTCAAGCAAAGTAATAACGGTGGGCAAAACAACCAGCGACGATTTAGTGTGGTGGTTTAGAGAGCGCGTAAAAGAGTTAAAACTGCAAACATGGTTTCACCCAAGTATTGCAATACAACGCGCCGACAGCCAATCGTTCGATCACGAAGACAGCTTTACTAACGGTTACGCCGATAACGTTATTCAAGCGGGTGACTTACTGCATGTCGATTTTGGTATTACCTACTTACGCTTAAATACCGACACCCAACAACATGCTTATGTTTTAAAGCCTGGCGAAACCATTGCGCCCGCTTACCTTGTTGATGCGCTTAAAAAGGGCAATAAACTCCAAGACATTTTTACCGCTGAATTTAGCGAAGGTAAAACGGGTAATCAGGTATTAAAAGCCGCTCGCGAAAAAGCCATTGCCCAAGGTTTAAAACCCACTATTTATACGCACCCGCTTGGCTATCATGGTCATGCTGCGGGTACCACACTGGGTATGTGGGATTCACAACAGGGTGTACCCGGCGATGGGGACTACCCACTGCATTTAAATACCGCTTACTCTATTGAGCTCAACAATGCCGTGTTTATAAAACCATGGAATAAAGAAATACGCATAATGCTAGAAGAAGACGCTATTTTTGATAAAACCGGCGTGTGGTACTTAAACGGCCGACAAACCGAGTTGTTACTTGTTAAATAACCTAAACTCTGATGTAAGTGATTTATAGGTATATTTATTAACGCATATAAAAACGGCGCTCAATGAGCGCCGTTTTTATTTAACTAACGTGACTACTATTCTGTTTCTGGCAGGTTACGACCATAGAATATTTCTTGCATTTCACGGTTTAGCTTAGAGCGAATTTCTTCTTCTTCATCATCCGATAAATCAGTTGTAGAAAGACCAAACAAGTATGTGTTCAGGTCGGTTTCTTTTAACATCATTTTGGTATGGAACAGGTTTTCTTGATACACGTTTACGTCCATCATTTGGTACGCTTCTTTAGTATCGTCTGTCATGAAGTTTTGAATTGAGTTAATCGCGTGGTCAATGTAGTGCTTAACGCCGTTTACGTCGCGAGTAAAACCACGAACACGGTAGTCAATTGTTACCACGTCAGACTCTAAACTATGAATTAAAAAGTTTAATGCTTTAAGCGGAGAAATAATACCACACGTAGATACTTCAATATCAGCACGGAATGTACAAATACCATCATCAGGGTGAGCTTCTGGGTATGTGTGTACACAAATATGGCTTTTATCTAGGTGGGCCACCACTGAGTCAGGTAGTGGGCCTGGTGCTTCGTCAGCATCGTAATTTTGCTGCTCTTCTACAGGCTCTTCCGAAACCAAAATAGTTACACTGGCGCCCTGTGGTTCATAATCTTGGCGTGCAACATTTAAAATATTGGCACCAATAATATCAACAACTTCACCTAAAATATCGGTTAGTCTATCTGCACTGTACTGCTCATCGATATATTCAATATATTCTTTACGTTGTTGCTCGGTTTTTGCGTAGCAAATATCGTAAATACTAAAGCTTAAACTTTTGGTTAAATTGTTAAAGCCATGAAGTTTAAGTTTATCGAAGGGTTTGTTCATAATAAACCAACCTATAAATTAGTGAAATCTGCACCTGCAGAATGAAAAGTTCGCGGATTTTATACGAATTTTCCTTATGGAAAAAGCGTTATTTTACCTGTTCTTGCACAACTTCATGGCTATGAGTAATTTCTACTGTTTTATCAAGCATTAATGCTACCGAGCAATACTTTTCAGCAGACAAAGAAACAGCGCGTGCAAGGTGCTTTTCAGACACATTTTTGCCTGTAACAACAAAATGTAAATTGATTTTAGTAAATACGCGAGGAGCAGTTTCGGCGCGTTCGGCACTTAATTGTACTTGAACGTCTGAAAAGTCTTGTTTGGCTTTTTTTAAAATACCCACAACATCAACCGATGAACAACAGCCAACCGACATCAATACCATTTCCATTGGGCTAGGTGCCGCACTATCGCTACCGGTATCAAATACAACGTTGTGATTAGAATTAGAACGACCTACGAATGTGTCGCCATCAACCCATTTTACATTTGCTTGCATGTTTTTATCTCAAAAATATTTTTCTTGATTGTAAGCAAGTTGGCCGCAGTTGCAAACGAAATGCGATACGCGGCGCTATAAATTGGGGATTAATACTGCTGCGAAACAGCGCTGTCGAAGAGGTTTTTAATTAAGCTTGCAAATTCGTCAATAAACTCATGTTGTTCAACCGTAACTGGCTGTGACGTAATGCTGCTAAGCACTTCTTGTAAGTCGTAAACAATGCCATCAACCTCACGCACAATTAAGCTGCGTTGCTCTGTGTTAAGGTTTGTGTGCTGTTCACAAATTAGCATGACGTTTTCGGCAATAACATCTTCTATGAGTTCCATTACCGTTGGAGCGCCTGGTTTTATCACACCTGGCTTCTCAAACAATGCTAAATTTTGAGTTAGATACATGATTAAATCATCGTACCCTTGCCTATCTAAAACCATGATATTTACCACCTAATAATATTACTTACGCTGATTTAAGCAGAAAGCGCGGTTGATTGCTAGCTTTGTGATTTAAGCATACAAAAAAAGCAGCCGAAGCTGCTTTTATACTAATTAAGTATTATTAACTTAATCTATTTTTAAGCCTGGGCTTAATGTTGCTGGCATGGCTACTTTTTCAAGCTCTACTGAAGCTACAGGGTATGCACAGTAGTCAGCTGCGTAGTACGCGCTTGCTCTGTGATTGCCTGATGCGCCAATACCACCAAATGGTGCAGCGCTAGACGCACCCGTAATTGGGCGGTTCCAGTTAACAATACCGGCACGAATACGACGTAAAAAGTGGTCGTAATCGGCTTCATTATCGCTAAGTAAACCAGCAGATAAACCAAAGCTTGTGTCGTTTGCTTTATCAATTGCGCTGTCAAAGTCGTCAAAGCGGAACACTTTTAAAAGTGGGCCAAAATGCTCTTCGTCTGGGAAGTCGCCAATTGCTGAACACTCAATAATACCTGGTGTTACAAAGCCTGTATTTGCTGTGTGCTCTAGTTCTACAAGGACCTTACCGCCAAGCTCAACAAGCTCGCTTTGTGCTTTAACCATACCTGCTGCTGCCGCTGATGAGATCATAGAGCCCATAAATGGCTGATCTTCATCGTCGTAATTGCCTACTTTAATGGCTTTAGTTGCAGTAATTAGGCGCTCTAATATTGCATCGCCTTTACTACCTGTTGGTAAAAATAACTTACGAGCACAGGTACAACGCTGACCGCTTGAAATAAATGCTGATTGCACAATATCGTGAACAACGGCTTTAGTATCTTCAACATCAGTAATAATAAGCGGATTATTACCGCCCATTTCGAGAGCTAAAATTTTACCCGGCTGGCCTGCAAACTGTTCATGTAAAATATGACCTGTGCGCGATGAACCGGTAAAGAACAAGCCATCAATGCCTTTATGAGCAGCAAGAGCTTTGCCCGTTTCAACTTCACCTTGAACAAGGTTGATAACGCCTGCTGGTAAACCCGCTTTTTCCCACAATTTAAGGGTAAGCTCAGCCACTTTTGGTGTTAGTTCAGACGGTTTAAATACAACCGTATTACCCGCTAGTAACGCTGGCACAATATGGCCGTTTGGTAAGTGGCCCGGAAAATTATACGGGCCAAATACTGCTACAACACCGTGTGGCTTGTGGCGAATCATCGCGCGGCCCAATGGCATTGCATTTTCAACATCGCCCGTGCGCTCTAAAAATGCTTTTTCTGAAATGGCAATTTTACCAACCATCGCACCCGCTTCAGTGCGTGTTTCCCATAGTGGCTTACCTGTTTCTTGTGCAATGGTGATTGCAAGCTCTTCACTGTTTTCTTTTAATTGTGCTGCGAATGCTTTTACTATTTCTAAACGCTCAGTAAAGCTTTTATCAGCCCATGCGTAAAACGCTTCACGCGCAGCGCCAACAGCTGCATCAACTTGCTCTGCAGTGGCTGATGGTGCTTGCCAAATAACATCGTTATTTGCTGGGTTTACTGAGTTAAATTCTGAGCCTTGGCCTTGTGACCATTGACCATTAATAAATTGTGCAGGATGAGTCATATACTTTCTCCTAAATTAAACTGGGGTTGCGCTAACAGTATCGCCCGTTTGTAATTGCAGGGCGTCGGCTACTTGTTGTGATAACACAACGGTTTTAGCGCGTTCGTCGAAACTCATTGATGCAACGGTCGCTCTGAAGTTTTCGAGCTTGTCGTTTGCTAATAACACCATGGTGTTGCCCGTTTGCTCACCAATTTCAACAATAAAGTCGTGTGAGTTACGTACTGTAGCTATATTATCTACTTTTGCTTCAACTGTTGGACCTGCGTCAAAAATATCGACGTAGCCGTTAAACGTGAAGCCTTCGCTTTTTAATAATTCAATCGCTGGGCGAGTATTGTTGTGAACTTGACCGATTACCGCTTGCGCATCTTTACTCAATAAATTGACGTAAATTGGGTATTTAGGCATTAGTTCAGCAATAAATACTTTTTGGCCAATACCCGTTAAGTAATCTGCTGTTGGGAAGTCCATTGAGAAAAAGTGTTCTTCTAACCACTTCCAAAACGGGCTATTGCCGTTTTCATCAGACACACCGCGCATTTCTGCAATAACGGTTTCTGCAAAGCGTGCTTGGTGTTGTTTAATAAACATAAAGCGTGCTTTAGACAGCAGTTTGCCGTTACAGTTTTTGCGATAGCCGTCTTTCAAAAACAAGGTGCACAGCTCTGTTGCGCCAGTGTAGTCGTTACATAGCGTTAAAATATCAACCGCTTTGTAAACATCTAGTGTGCGCGAAGAGTGAATCACTTTACTTAAATGGTAATGATAAAACGCATCATCTAGGCCCACAGCTGCTTCTATAGCCGAGGTACCTACTACTTCACCTGTTTCGCTATCTTCAAGAACAAACAAGTAGCCTTCGTCACCGGGTTGTGACGTTTGTTTAGCAAATGAGCTTACTGAATGGTCAATCTTCTTTTGTAATAGCTCTTCGTTTAAAGGCAAAGATGTAAAACCATGGCCCGATTCGTGGGCGATTGTCAGTAATGCTGAATAATCATTTTGCTGGATTGGGCGAAGGATCATCATGAGTCCGCTTGCTCCCTTATAAATAACGGTAAATAAAATTCGTAGGGCAAACAATGCTTGCCCTCGGTAGATTGGCTAAAACAGCTTATGCGTTTACTACGCTTGCAACTGCTTTTTCAAAACGTGCCATACCTTCGCGAATATCCGCTTCTGGGATAACAAGAGACGGTGTAAAACGAACAACATCAGCACCTGCCACTAATGACATTAGACCTTGTTCAGTACCGGCTACTAAAAATTCTTTAGCGCGGCCTTTGTATTGCTCATTCACAACAGCACCAATTAACAAACCTTTACCGCGAATTTCGCTAAATACGTTGTATTTTTCGTTTACCGCTGCAAGGAGTTCGTTAAATAAAGCTGCTTTTTCTTTTACACCAGCAAGTACGTCGGGTGTGTTAACAGTATCAAATGCGGCTTCGGCAACAGCACATGCAAGCGGGTTACCGCCGTAAGTAGAACCATGAGTACCTACTTTTAGATGCTGTGCAATATCTGTTGTAGTCAACATTGCGCCAATTGGGAAACCGCCACCTAATGCTTTTGCTGAAGTTAAAATATCAGGTACTACATTTAAACCTTGGTATGCGTACAAGTCACCTGTACGGCCAACACCTGTTTGTACTTCATCAAAAATAAGTAGCGCATTGTGTTTAGTACATAAATCGCGAACTTGCTGAGCAAACTCGTCAGTTGGTGAAACAATACCGCCCTCACCTTGCAGTGGTTCCATCATTACGGCACATGTTTGGTCGCTAATTAGCGCTTCAAA
>NZ_NTLW01000215.1:0-26623 GCF_002632075.1 Pseudoalteromonas sp. ESRF-bin5
ATACCATTTGTGAGCGTGAAGATCCGCGCGATGCGTTTGTATCAAATCACTTTGCTAACTTGAATGAGTTACCAGAAGGAGCGGTAGTAGGTACATCAAGCTTGCGCCGCCAATGCCAAATTAGAGCACTGAGACCTGACTTAGAAATCCGTGATCTACGCGGAAACGTAAATACACGCCTAGCTAAATTAGATGCTGGGCAATACGATGCGATTATTTTAGCAGCGGCAGGGCTTATTCGTTTAGAAATGGGCGAGCGTATTGCTGACTACATTGAACCAGAAGTATCGCTGCCTGCAAATGGGCAAGGTGCTGTAGGTATTGAGTGTCGGATTGAAGATGAAGTAACTAAAGCGTTATTAGCACCGCTTGAGCACACACATACACGTATTCGTGTTAATGCAGAGCGTGCAATGAACCGCCGTTTAGAAGGTGGTTGTCAGGTGCCAATAGGTGCCTATGCGTTAGTTGATGGCGAAGAGGTCCATTTACGAGGGCTTGTAGGCGCAATCGATGGCAGCGAAATTTTACGTGACGAAGTTGCGGGTCATATTAACGATGCCGAAAAACTCGGAATAGAGCTGGCTGAAAAATTACTTGCTCAAGGCGCAGATAAAATTTTAGCTGACGTATACAGAGATGCATAAATGACACATATTCTGATAACTCGGCCCGAAGGAAAAGGCGCAGCCCTTGCAGAGCAACTTGAGCAAGCGGGTTATCAGGCGTCATTGTTTCCTGTTTTAAATATTAACTATTTAACGCCCTCTAGTACTCAACTAAGCCCACTTATTAATGCAGATAAAATTATTTTTATCTCTCAGGACGCTGTTAAAGCACTGGCACAATTAAAGCCCGATATAAACATTAAAGCGCAGTTTTATGCTGTAGGGCAGCAAACTGCCGATACAATATATGAATTATTTGGTGTGCGTGCAGCCACGCCTAAGCAGTTCGATTCAGAAGGGATATTGGCTCTTAAGTCGTTGGCTCAGGTTGATGGTAGCAATATTGTATTGGTTAAAGGGCAAGGTGGTCGCCCAGACATCGCCAAGGTACTTAAAGAGCGTGGCGCGTTTTTAAATAATTGTGTTGTTTATGAACGTGAGCCAGTGCCAGATTTAACCAGTAACTGGACTGACCACTGGAAAAGCAGCAATGTACACGGTATAGTCATAACAAGTAATGCAGCAGTTGATGCCATGTTTACCCCCCTTGCTGCACAACAATTACAATGGTTACAACAGTGCCACTTTTATGTTGCCAGCGAGCGCATAGCCGCATATTTACAGCAACAACATGTTAGTTTGGCAAATATCCATATTGCAGCAGGGGCTAGCGATAACGCTATGTTTACCTGTATTAATCAGCAAGGTAGCAGCATGAGTGAACAACCTAAGTCAATAACAACAGAAAACACAACATCAACAGCTTCGAGTTCAACAGCAGTTAAAAATGAGCAAGCAAACGTAAAAAACAAACCAGCAAATGACAAACAAAAAGTAAGTAAAGTGGCTTCACTTGCATTGTTAATATCGTTAGTTGTGGCCTCTGGAGTTGGCTACGAGTTTTATCAAAAGCTAAATGCAGGTAAAGCGCAAAACACAATTGTTAATGAACTTAGCGAGCAAAACAAGCTGCTCCAGCAAGAGCTTGCTGCACTTAAATCTTCTCAAATGAGCTTACAACAAGCGTTATTTAATAGCGAAGAAAAAGTATCTGAGGCATTAACGCAAAGCACTCTTGAAAATCAGCAAGCATTAAAAGCTGCGCTGCAAAAAGCGCAGCAGCAAGGTTCATCTTTAAACCCACAAGAGGTCACCAGCTTACAACGAATGGCTGAGTTTAAACTGTGGGCCGAAAAAGATTACCAAGGCGCAAGCGCTGTACTAAAACGTTTAGACGGACTGTTAAGTGAGCACCCTGGCACAATTGAAGTTCGCCAAGCCATTATGCAAGACATACAAACGCTGGATAGTTTAAAACCGGTTGCTACCGAGGCCATTTATTTACAGTTAAATAGTGTTATTAACCGAATTGACGAATTGGTGTTTAACGCGGTCAACTTACCAGAGGAAACATTGGTAATTGATGAACATGCACTTAGCGAAGATATTAACGACTGGCAGCAAAATATCAGTAATAGTTGGAATAAAATTGTTGATAGTTTTATTACTATTAGGCGCCATGAAGGGATTGCTATTGAACCTTTACTAACCGATCAAGAGCGTAATTTAATTAATCAACGAATTAAATTAAATATAGCACAGGCGCAGGACGCACTATTAAGTAAGCAAGCGAGTATATACTTTAGTGCGTTAAGCGAAGCTAAGCGCTTAACTAGCGAGTACTTTAAGCAAGACGATGACGCCACAAAATCAGTACTAAATACGCTATCTAAATTAGAAAAAGAGCAGCTCAATTTTAGCCAAGAGGTCACTCTGCAAAGTACACAAACGGTTAAGGAGTGGGTGCAATGATAGGCCTAATAATCTTAATTGTAGCTATTGTTGTTGTACTTGCGGTAACCCCTTTTGTACTGGACGAAAAAGGCTACGTGCTTATCTCGTTTAATAACACAACAATTGAAGGCACCATTGTTTCGTTTTGTATTATGGCTGCAATGACTGCAGCAACTTTATACTTTACGTATAAACTAATACGCTATTTATTATCAATTTATAGAAATACCAAACATGGTTTTTTTGCCCGCAGTGAAGAGCGTAAATTCGCCGCAATTGAACAAGCCCTTTTCAGTGCTATAAACGACGATTACGAACAAGTAGAGCGCGCGCTTTCTGGCAACAGTGTGCCAGATAAATTTGATGATATTCGTTTAGCACTATTGGCTAAAGCGGCACTTGCTAACAACGAGGCAGATAAAGCACTAGAACGATTATTTGAAATAAGCCCTGAGCAGCAATTGAAAGTAGCAAAACTATGGTTGGCAAGTGGCGATAGCAGTGCAATTGAATCGCAGTTGCGCGTTAATGCAGAAGCTAAAAAAGCCACTGCACTTGAGCTTAAACTGTACACTGAGGTACTGGTACAACAGCAGCACTTTAGCGTGCTAGAAGAGTTTTTACCCAAGCTACTGCGTAAAAAAGTGTTTTCTAGTGATCAGTGGACGCGTGTATTTACTGCCTATTTTTCGGCTCAATCAGCTGATGAACTAACAAATAAATACAAACAATTACCACGAAAACTTCAAACTTATGCGCATACTGCGTATTTAACTCAAATGGCTGCAACAGGTCAGCTTGCTGTTATTGAGGGCGATTTAACTAAAATGGTTAAGCAAGCCAGCCAACATGATGAGCTTGCTACTATTTTAAATAATGCAAACCATGGCGAAGCGCACAAATTACAAGCCAGTATTCAAGATCGCCTTAAAAAAGACGACACTAATACAGCACTGCTGTTGTCGCTTGCGTGCCTTGCTAATGCACAAAGTGATTATGATTTAGCGGCACGTGTGTTCGATAAAGCACTTAATGGTGATAATAAACACCATTTTGCAGACCAAGCAGCTTTGAGTTACAAAAACACGGCACAGGCTGAAAAGGCGCTCGTTTTATATAACAAATAAGTTTACTAGCTGATTAGTTATATATTTTAGGCACAGGTTATAGGCGTTGTATAAATGCTTTACCTGTGCTTTTTTATAGGTATTTTTTAAATTTAGCGAAACAATAAAAAGTAAGGCGAGACTATTTTATACATATTATTGTTAAGTGCGTGAATATTTGCACAAAAAGCAGACATATGACCGCTTAATAATATTACAAAGCGTATAGACTTGAAAAATAACTCTATCTGCGTATTATGCGCAAAAATTTAATTAAACTGGGTGCTACTATGATCAATAGAAAACTACCTTTGCTAGATATTCACCGTCATTTAGATGGTAATGTTCGCGCGCAAACCATACTAGAACTTGGTCGTCAGTTTAATATTGATTTACCCGCAGATAACGTTGAACAATTAATTCCTCATGTTCAAGTGATAGATCCAGAGCCAAACCTTGTCGCTTTCTTACAAAAGCTAGACTGGGGTGTTACGGTACTTGGCGATTACGATGCATGCCGCCGTATAGCTATTGAAAATATTGAAGATGCACAAGCACAAGGTCTTGATTACGTTGAGCTTCGTTTCAGCCCTTACTACATGGCTCAAAGCCAAGGCTTACATCCACAAGGTGTTGTCGAAGCTGTGGTTGATGGTATTAAATCAGCAACAAAAAATGCCAATATTAAAGCTAATTTAATTGGTATCTTATCGCGTACTTATGGTGTTAAAACCTGCCAACATGAGCTTGATGCATTACTTGCGTTTAAAAATGATTTAGTGGCTGTTGATTTAGCGGGCGATGAAATTGGCTTTCCAGGAGAGTTATTTATTGAGCACTTTAAGCAAGTGCGTGATGCGTATTTAGCGTCAACCATTCATGCCGGTGAAGCACTTGGCGCGCCCAGTATTTGGCAAGCGATTAACGAGCTAGGTGCAAGTAGAATTGGCCATGGTGTAAAAGCAATTGAAGACCCAACGTTAATGGATTACCTGCGTGATAACCGTATTGGTATTGAGTCATGTTTAACCAGTAATATTCAAACCAGTACAGTTACTGACCTAGCTACGCATCCGCTTAAACAGTTTTTAGATCATGGCATTCTTGCTTGCCTTAATACAGATGACCCGGCTGTTGAAGGTATAGAAATAGAGCATGAATATACTATTGCAGCACCAAAGGCTGGCTTATCTCAGGCTGATATAGAAAAAGCCCAAGCGAATGCGTTGGAAATTGCATTTTTAAGCGACGGCGATAAAAAAGCATTATTAGCACAAGTGAGTGCACGTTAAGCAATACAAATAAATATGCCGCTTTGAAGCCGCATATTTATAGACTTAACTTGAGCGCTAGTTAATAAGAGGTTTACTGTCTAACGCTCAGGTTTAAATTAGTGTTCTTGACAGCTTAGGTAGTTATCGTAGAGCGCTTTGAGTACATCGGCACGATTTATCATTCCTACCACTTTTACGCCTTCTACCACTGGGTAGTTTTTAGGCTTACCCGGCTGCATTTGTTCAGCCAGTTCAATAATGTTTAAATCGCTACTTACTGTGACTACATTGGTTTGCATAAGCTGCGACACTTTTACAACCCCTTCGCAAAAATAACTGCTCTGCATTAAAGGCTTTAATAACTCTTGCTCTGAAATAAATCCGACAAGGCACTTTTCGTTGTCGAATACAGGCGCACCAAGTAATTTAAATTTTTGTAACTCGGCTATGGCTGTCGTCATTTCGGTGTCTGGTGTTATGTTTGGCAACTTACGTTGCATAAAATCTTTTACTTTTGTATTTAGCATTTGGGTCTCTCCCGCTGATGTTCTGTACAAAGTATGGTTTATAGATTGGATTTTAGGAAATTGTTTATATTGATGAATATGATAGGTTTAAACTATTAAAAATTTAAAGTCATAAAAAAAGCACCCGTAGGTGCTTATTATTAAACTATGCGATGAGTTTACTTAATAAATGCAAATGCATCGGCGTACATGTTTTCACGAATAGCGCCATGAGCTATAAAGTCGTCACGTACAATCCCTATCATGTCAAAACGACCCGCCATGTAAATGTCGTAAGGTTCAAGTGATACAATATCTTGCATTACTGCTTTGTGCACAAAACCAGTGTGACCTTGCCAATTAGCTGATGGGTTTTCGACAACAGGAATAAATTCAAAATGTTCATGGCTCTCTGCCCATAATTTCATTTCTTCATGTGCGTACAAAGCAGACTCTTCTTTAACACCCCAATAAAATAATACAGGGCGGTCACAGTTTATTTCAGCTAAGTGATCAGCCATTGATTTTACATACGAAAAACCAGTGCCACCGGCAAGTAAAATAATAGGTCGGTTACATTGCAAACGAAGTTGGGAAACACCTAACCCGGCCTCTATATCAACCATTGTGTTGTTTGCATGTGCATTGCGTAAGTGTTCAAGCGATTGCATTGCGTATGAGTCTGCACCCGAAGCACCAATGTGTAGTTCTATTTCGTCACATTGAGATGGGCGGCTAGCAATAGAAAAAGCGCGTTTGTCTTTTTCACTTAACACGAGTTGCATGTATTGGCCCGCTTCAAAGGTCACAGGCTCTTGTGGCTTTAAAGTTACTTTGTTAACAAATTCTGTAAGTGGGCTGATAGCTACAACTTCAGCTTTTAATGTTTGCATTTTTTACCTTTTAGCAGCGCTTTTGACAGCAGATACGCAATTGAATGAATCGATTCTAGCATACCTATAGGATTATTTTATAGCCTGTTTATAGCTTACTCGAACGATGGTGAATAAATTATTGACCATCGCTGGGTTTGTTTAGTTGTTAGAGAATTTTAAGGCTATCCCAAATATCATCAACGCGTTCTTTGGTGGCTTTATCCATTACTATTGGTTCACCCCATTCACGGTCGGTTTCGCCTACCCATTTATTAGTCGCGTCCATACCCATTTTAGAGCCGAGGCCCGATACCGGAGAGGCAAAATCTAGGTAATCTATTGGAGTGTTTTCAATCAACGTTGTATCACGCGCTGGGTCCATACGAGTTGTTATGGCCCAAATAACATCTTCCCAGTCGCGTGCATTTATATCGTCGTCGCACACAATTACAAACTTGGTATACATAAATTGGCGTAAAAAAGACCATACTCCCATCATTACGCGCTTGGCGTGACCAGGGTATTGTTTTTTCATTGTGACTACTGCCATGCGGTACGAACACCCTTCAGGCGGTAAATAAAAATCGACAATTTCGGGAAACTGTTTTTGTAATATTGGAACAAATACTTCGTTTAGTGCAACACCCAGGATAGCCGGCTCATCTGGCGGACGGCCAGTAAATGTGCTGTGATAAATAGGATCTTTACGGTGTGTAATGTGAGTTACGGTCATAACAGGGAAGTCATCTACTTCGTTGTAGTAACCAGTGTGGTCGCCATAGGGGCCTTCTGGCGCCATTTCGCCTGGCATAATATGGCCTTCTAGTACTATTTCGGCACTGGCAGGTACTTGCAAGTCATTTGAAATCGACTTTACTACTTCAGTTCGGCTTCCACGTAATAACCCAGCAAATGCATATTCGCTAAGCGTATCAGGAACAGGAGTTACCGCACCTAAAATGGTCGCCGGATCAGCACCTAACGCCACCGACACAGGATAAGGTTGGCCAGGGTTTTCTTTACACCACTCTTGAAAGTCGAGCGCGCCGCCACGATGCGACAACCAGCGCATAATTATTTTATTTTTACCTAATAGCTGTTGGCGATAAATACCCAGATTTTGACGTTTTTTGTATGGCCCTTTTGTTACGGTTAAACCCCACGTAATTAAAGGGGCTGCATCGCCCGGCCAGCAGTGTTGAATAGGTAGCTTTGTTAAATCAACGTCATCGCCTTCTAAAACTACTTGCTGGCAAGGTGCTTTTTTAACTTCTTTAGCTGGCATATTCAGCACTTTTTTAAACACAGGAATAGATCCAAGTGCCTCTTTAATACCTTTAGGAGGCTCAGGCTCTTTTAAAAACGCGAGTAACTTACCTACTTCACGCAGTTCGTTAACGTCTGTTTGACCCATCCCCATGGCAACCCGCTTTGGTGTTCCAAATAAATTGGTAAGCACCGGCATGCTGTGCCCTTTTGGGTTTTCGAATAATAAGGCAGGACCTTTTGCACGCAGTGTGCGGTCGGAAATTTCGGTCATTTCAAGATACGGGTCAATTTCTTGGGTGATGCGTTTAAGCTCACCTTTTTTTTCAAGTAAATTGATAAAATCGCGCAGATCTTTATATTTCATTATGGGCCGCTATTAAGCAAAAGAGTTGAACTATTATACCCATTTCATGCAAAGCAAGTCATTACACCTGCACTTAAAACTTAAAGCGCTCTACGGCACTTGTTAAAGAGTGTGCAAGTTGATTTACATCTTCACTTTCGCTTGCTAGGGTGGTTGCGTTATTGGCATTTAAAGTGGCTTGTTCGGTCACCTTAGCCATTATTTTTTGAATATCATCACTGTTTGTTAACTGTTCATGAGAAGCCGTAGCAATTTGCTCACTCATGTGGTTAATTGAAAGTAATGTTCCTTTTATACGCTCAACCGCTTTATTTAGTTCAGCACTGTTTTCAACACACTGTTTAGCTTGTTGTTGGCCATCGTTAATTTCTTTTTGCGTCGTTTTTGTGTGTTGTTGCAGCGTTTGAATCATAGTATGAATTTCACTTGTGGAGCTTTGTGTGCGTGCCGCTAATGAGCGAACCTCGTCAGCAACCACCGCGAAGCCTCGGCCATTTTCTCCGGCTCTTGCCGCTTCTATTGCTGCATTTAATGCAAGTAGATTAGTTTGCTCTGCAATGCTGCTAATAGTGTTTACAATTGCGCCTATTAAATCTGTAAACTCAGCCAGCTCTTCTGTGCTACTTACCGCTTTATCGAGTCGATTTAAGAGTGCTTCAATACTTAAACTGTTGTCGTTAGCTATTTGGTTGACGTCGTTTGCAAACTGAGAGGCGTTTGTGATCTCGTTAGATGCATTATCGGCCTGCTCATAAACCGCTTGCGAATTATTTAACATGCTATGTGCAAGGTCTGTGGCTTGTGCGCTTCGTTCTAATTGTTGCTGAGCAACAATGGTCATTTGTTGACCTTTTTCACTTGTTTGAATGGCCGATTTATCAAGCTCGTGGGCATCATTACTAATTGCTTTTATAAGGTGTGATAAATCGTCACTAAGCTTATTAATGTTGTTAAGTAAAGTGCCAAACTCATCTTTGCTACGCGGTTGGCTGCGTTTGGAAAAATCGCCCGAGGCAATACGTGCTAAATCGCTATTTACTTTTTTAAGCGGTTTTAGCATAGCATTGGTTGTAAATATTGAAATAACAATAAGTAATCCAATAAGTACAATCGCAATTATAACAACAGAGCTAGAGCCCATATTAATTGCCGATTTGGCACTGTTTTGCAGTGTTTGAAAACGCTCGTCAGCTAGCTTGTTAAGCTGTAATAATTGGCTTTCTGTGTCTATAAATTCTTGTTGAAAGCGCTCAAAACTTTGCTGTGCCATTTGGGTGTTTTTAAGCGCTTTATTTTGCTGGGCGTAAATACCGTCGGGTCCATTTAATCGTGATCTTAAGTTATTAAATTGCTCGGTGAATTGAGCCGCGTTTAAACTGTCACCAAAGGGAGTGGCTTGTTGTTCTAAATACACAAAGTTTGGCTGGATGTTATCAAGTAAAAATTGGGTATCTTGTTGATGAGCATTTAAGTCGCTAACACTGGTAGTTTGCGTAATACTTTTAATATTGTTGCTTAAATTAAATAGTAAGTCGTCTATGCGTGTTGCAGTGCCAAATACAGAGCTGAGTAAAGATTGCTGCTTTGCACTGACCTCTATGAGTTCTATATCGAGTAAGCCATTACTGAGATTGCTGAGCTCAACACCAAACTCTGTAATTAATATAGCGGCAGTCGACTGCGCACTAAAACGCTGTTCTTTGGCATTAAACATGTTTGCGCTTGTTTTGCTTAGTTGCTCAAAGTTTTTTGAAGCGTCAACTAGCAAAGTTTGCATGTTTTGCTGACCCGTTAATTGCGGCTTAAGTGCATTGAGCATCTTACTGAATTCTTGTTGTTCGCTAAGTGCTTCTTTTTTATTGGTCAGTAATAAATCAGGTTTTGTTTGACTATAAGCTAGAGCATTGAATTTGGTAATAGAAAGAAGCGATAGCCTTAAGTCTTTACTTACTTGTTGGGCTGGTACTGCAAGGTTTTCTATACGTGAAGTTGTGGTGCTTATTTTATTTAAGGACCAGTAAAAAAATAAGCTACTAATAAGCATTAGTAAGCCAATGGCAGAAAAGGCTAAAATTATTTTATGTTTAATGGCAATAGAACGCATAACTTCATCAACAAAATTAAGACTTTTGTTAGTGTAGCAGGTTTTTTAATATGTTGTTAGTGGGTTGTTATTTTGTGCTGCAAAGGTGTTTATTCCCTGAAATTATAAGCATAGCTTTAGTGCCTTTCCCCCAAAAAAGGACTTTGTTACTAATGTATTTATTACCAGAGGCGCTTTTTTCATGCGTAAGATGATAGATTTTATTTTTAAAAGTGAGTGCTGCTTTTTCGTTTGCTAAGACATTAAGCACGGCTTTATTATCATTGCATACATAGTGTGTGGTTGTTGTTTTGTCATTGCACCCTATTAAACACAGTAAATAAACTACTAAAACGATTGTTGCTTTCATTTCCCCTTCCTTTATTTTTCACCGGCTATTCTATTTCAGAATAACAGAGCAAAATTAACCGTTGGTGAAAGACGAGCTTTACGTTATGTTGATTAAATTATTTATAAGATAGGGTCTGTTGATCTTTTAGGCTTGAAATTTGTCCACACTAGGGGCTATTTAATCGCGGCGCGAGGTTTGTAACCTAGTGGACTAAGTAAAAGCCGAGCAACAAAGAGTAAGTAGCCCCTAGGAAGAACCAAACAGGCTGCTGCAAATTAACATTGAAAGAACAACAGACCTTAGGAAGCACAATGGCA
Source organism: Pseudoalteromonas sp. ESRF-bin5 (assembly GCF_002632075.1). NCBI lineage: Bacteria > Pseudomonadati > Pseudomonadota > Gammaproteobacteria > Alteromonadales > Pseudoalteromonadaceae > Pseudoalteromonas > Pseudoalteromonas sp. ESRF-bin5. Next base: position 10,609 of record NZ_NTLW01000215.1, read on the forward strand.
GGCACTAACCTTTTAACATTATTAGATGATATAACGGCTTTACTCGATGACATTGCAACCATGAGTAAAGTTGCGACAAAAAAAACGGCGGGTGTTTTAGGTGACGACTTAGCACTCAATGCACAGCAAGTAACGGGTGTGTCAGCCGACAGAGAGCTACCTGTTGTATGGGCGGTAGCTAAAGGGTCATTTTTAAATAAAGCCATACTTGTCCCAGCAGCTTTAATGATCAGCGTTTGGCTGCCATGGCTAATTACACCACTTTTAATTTTAGGTGGTTTGTTTTTATGTTTTGAAGGGGCTGAAAAAGTATTTGCGCGATTTTTACCTCATCACGATGATATTGCCGATGGCGACGAAACGCCTGATTTAGTTGAATATGAAAAGCAAAAAATAAAAGGCGCGATACGAACGGACTTTATTCTATCGGCTGAAATTATTGTTATTACGCTCGGCACTGTTGCAGGCCAAACATTGCTTAATCAATCTTTAGTGCTTTGTGTAATAGCCATTGTTATGACTATTGGTGTTTACGGACTTGTGGCTGCCATTGTAAAACTTGATGATGCAGGCTTGTATTTGGTGAATCAATCTAAAGTCTCTGGCAGTACGGTTAAAGAGTTTATAGGTAAAGGCTTACTTGCAGCAGCACCGCGACTTATGCAATTTTTAGCGTTTGCGGGTACTGTTGCTATGTTTTTGGTGGGTGGTGGTATTTTATCTCATGGTATTGAGTTACTGCACCACACACAACTTAATATGATTGGCTATGCGCAATCAATACTAGGCAATATAGGTGAGGTATTAGCTCCGCTTATTTTTGATGGGTTGTTAGGTGTTGTTGCGGGGCTGGTTATTGTGCTTTTTCATGTAGCTTATACAAGGTTATTTAAGACAAACAAGTAGAGCAGCGTTTTCTGCCCTACATAACTTATTAGCACGTTATAAATTTACACAACTGCTCAAGCTCGTAAGCTGCTTTACTATTACCTTGAGCAATTGCTTTTTTATACCAGTAAATAGCTTGTTGTGTGTTTTTGCCTGCACCTTGCCCGTCTCGGTACATTTGTGCAAGGTTAAGCTGACCCCATTGAGAGCCTGACTCTGCAGCAAGTTTAAAGCTCTCTAAGGCTTCTTCAAATTGCCCATCTTTAAAGTACATAATGCCTTGCTGGTTATTTTTATCTAGTTTTAAACCTTTGTATAAAGGCTTAGGTTTAGGCGGAAACATCACAAACCCACCATACAAGCTATTAGCGTGTGGGCGTAGTACATCGTAAATCACGTCACTGTCATATAAGCGCTTTACCTCATCACGCGGTAAGGTAATTGTGTTTGTTGAAAAATAATCGCGTTGCACTAATAAGCTGGTGCGCATCGCCGTGGTTATGCCTCGGTTGCGTTTATAGCTATAGTTGCTTACTTGAAAAGTAATAAATTGCTCGTCAAAGCTTAGCACTTGGGCCACTTTTAAATTTGTTAGCGTCCATGGTTCGTGAGTAAATTTATCGGCGTGAACTAAGTACGTATCAAATGCCTGCGGGTTATTTAAGTAGCTGTATTTGAGTGCTTGGTTATCGGTGTATTGTTGAAAAAAATACACCATTACCCACAATAATAAAATTAAGCCAACCCCGTATTTTGGCAGGCTTAGTTTTTCAATTAAGGGGAGTTTTTTTATACTAATGACTTCGTTATGTCCACATTGGTAGCATTCGCGCTTGTAGTTTAGCTTTAACGGTACGATAGGAATAATCGTAAAACGTAAGTAACGGCTATGGTTTACTAAGTGATAGCTATCGCTTTGGCAGTTTGGGCAGCACTGCGTTTGTGAAAAGTGAGGAAAGGACTGACTGGTGTTGAAAAGCAGCATGCAATAATGCCCCGAGTTTTAATTTCTACTAAAGTAAATCAAGGGGCATATTTTTTAAAGCAGCAAACTGTAAGTAAGTATGTCTGCTACTCTTTTGTTGTTACTTTTGGTTTAATTGTTGTTTTTGCGTCTGCTGCCATAAGTGCAAATACCGCATAGGTTGCTGTATTTTGACGAAGCTTTGCTGGCGTTACTTTATCAAGCGTGTCGTCAGCAGTGTGGTGATAATCAAAGTAGTCTGTACCATCTTGGGCTAGCTCAAAAATAGGTGCCGAGACTGCATTTTTAAATGGAATTAGATCAGGTCCGCCGTTAGCTTGGTTTTTACCAATGTACTCAACATTTAAAGGGGCAAGTTCTTTCGCGATAGCGCGCACTAAAGGCAGTGACGCTGCATCTACATTTGATTCAAAACCGTAAACTACATCAGCGCCAAAATCAGACTCTGCGGCAGCAACAATATTGTGTAAATCATTTTTATGTTTCGCAAAGTAAGCTTTAGCACCCCATAAACCAAGCTCTTCAGCGGCAAAAAGGACAACGCGAATACTGCGTTTAGGGCGTTTTACATCGCTAATATGTTTAGCTGCCGCCATAGTTAATGCAACGCCGGCGCCGTCATCAAGTGCGCCTGTGCCTAAATCCCATGAGTCTAAATGTCCGCCAATTAATACGTATTGTTCAGGGGTTTCAGTCCCGTTAAATTGGCCTATAACATTGTAACTAGTGCCTTCGCCAAGGTTTTCGGTTTGTACATTTATCTTTACCGATACATCTTTACCTAAAGCGACTAAACGGGCAATTTGATCGGCATCGGGGTTGGCAATGGTTACATTAGGTATTTTTTTAACACCTTCTTTGTAATAACTACCGCCAGTGTGGGCAAAACGGTGATGACCTGTACTTACTGAGCGCATCATGTAGGCCACAGCCCCTTTTTTAGAAGCTTCAATTGCTCCAGTGGCACGTGCTTTAACAGCGGGCCCATAACCATTGCCGTCTATATCGCGATTCATTCGGTAATTAATGTAAGCAATTTTGCCTTTTAAACTATTAGCCGGTGCTGCTTTTAGCTCATCAAGTGTTTCGAATAACTCAATGGGTGCGCTAATACCTTCTTTGGGTGTGCTTATGCTATTACCTAGCGCGGTTAAGTGAAGGGGTTGCTCGCTAGGCGTTAATATTTTTCCACTTTCGCTGTAGCGGCGCCACTCTGGGAACGTCGCCTCTTCAAGCCATACCTTGTCAAAACCGAGTTCTTTAAATTTAGCTTGCGCCCATGCAACGGCTTTTTTGTCGTTTTCGGTGCCTGGTAAGCGCGGGCCAACTTCTGTTGTTAGTGACTCTAATAGCTCATAGCTTAGGTGGCTATTAAGTGCAGTGGTACGCACTTCATCTACTTGTTGTAATTGCTTTGGTGTAAATTCGTTGCTGCTGGCAGTGGCTGCCATGCTACTGGTAAGCAGTAGCGCGGTGATGAGGTTTTTCATGGTAATTAGCCTTGTTTGTAATTGCGGCTATTAAAACATGTAATAAAGACGTAAAAAATAGAATGAGATGAATGAGCGGCTTTAAAGCGCAAAAAGCCCGCGTATTTTAAGCGCGGGCTGGTAATTAAAGCGCTTAATTAAAAGCTAAACTGTGCAGCCAGTCTTACGTTAGTACCTTCACCTATTGTTACGTTATTTGTTCCGCCACCGGCTAGATAATCTTCATCAAATAAGTTTTCTATGTTTAGGCGTAAGTTAACATCGGTTTTGCTTACTTTAAGTTTGTAAGTTGCACCTACATCTACGCGTGTGTAGGCATCTTTAGTAATCGTGTTGGCACTATCTGCAAAGCGCTCACCTTCGTAAAATGCACCCGCATTAAATGCAATCGCGTCGTTTAATTCGTAACGAGTCCAAAGCGATGCAGACCATTTAGGCGCATCAGTAGGGCGCTTGCCTTCTAAATCTTCGTCACGCTCGTAATTTGCATCTAAATACATAGTCGATGCCATTACGAATAAACGGTCAGTTGCCGCACCTTGCGCTGTTAGTTCAATGCCTTTGTGGCGCTGTTCACCAATTTGGTTTGTTTCAGAGATTAAATCACCCACTGGTATATCAAGTGTTTCTGTAACTAGTGTGCCATTTTTACTTATATCGAAAAGTGCACCGCTTAGCATTAAGCGATCATCAAACAATTGCCACTTAACGCCAATTTCTTTTTGCTCAGAGGTAACGGCGTCAAGCTTCATACCATTATTTATATCGTCTTCGTTTACAAGAGTATCGCTTCCTTGAGGCTCAAAGCCTTCAGAGTAACTCGCGTATATGGTAGCTGATGCATTAGGGTGATAAAGAACACCTACTTTTGGCACAAACGATTCATTATTTGCATCTTCACGTGTTTGCTTATCGTAGCGACCACCAAGCGATAGCTGCCATTGTGGCGAAAACGTGATTAAGTCTTGCACATAAATACCGTAATAGTCGTATTCTGTTTCGCTAATAGTGTCGTCTGTTTTGTAACTGACAGTTGGGCGACTTGGTTCTGCTTGGCCTGCTATAAAATTAAATGAATCAGCTGAGGTGCGACGCTGGCCATAATAATAATCAAGCGAGTTAGCACCAATTAATAATTGATGATGAACACCGGCTGTTTCAAATTCACCAATGAAGTCGATAAATGCTGTTTTAAATTGCCAGTCGTCGAAACGGTCGTAAGGGCGAGACTCATAGCTGTCGCCTTCAACAAAATTACCCGGCTTACGTGGCGCTGACTCAAAACGTTGGCGCTCAAATGTTTGTTCGTTATAACCAAGTTTTACTTGCCAGTTATCGTTTAAAAAGACTTTAAAATCTATGCCCGCATTTTCTACCGTTATGTCGGTAAACGCCCAAGACATATCGCGAATAGTTTTATCGTCGCCAATAACGTTGGCGTTGTCGTCTATCCATGCACCAGTGTCTAAACCTGCTTCGTCGTCTGTGCGGTCGTAATGCACACGCACTAAGGCATTGTCACTAATGTCGTAATCAACAATAAATGCACCTAAAAAGCGGTCACGTTCGCGGTTTTCACCATTTTGGTATTCGCGCCAGTAATCAACATCTTGCTTAACTAAAATACCGCGTGCACGTAAATCTTCTGCATCCGTTAATGCTCCGCTAGCATCAAGCATAAACCGCGTTGAACCGTGTTGATCTACATCTGCACTGGCATTGAACAAAGTTTGTGCTGTTGGCTTTTTAGTGACCATATTAACTAGTCCGCCAGGGCCTGATTGACCATATAAAATGCTCGATGGACCTTTAATAACTTCTACTTGCTGTAAAATTTCAATGGGTTGTTGATAGTGCGACCAGTGCTGATGACCATCGCGTAAGTAACCCGTTGATGAGCTAAGCTCAAAACCACGTAAGTTAAATACTTCACGGTTACGTTGTTTAGAACCAGCCGTTAAGCTTGCATCGTTTGAAAGTACTTCACCTAGTGTTGTCGCAAGTTGTTCGTTAATAATAATATCGCTAATTACAGTCACTGATTGAGCAGTATCGAGTAATGAAGTTGATGTTCTCATTGCACCATTTGCGTTATCTACTTTGTAGTCATTAAAGAAACTTCCTTTGACTTCAATATGTTCAAGGTCGGTAGAGTTTGCATATGTGTTTGTTGTTATTGTTGCTAATAGTGCGATGTAAAGTGAACTCAGTTTCATTTGATGCTTCCAGCTCAATATGTGAATGAAAAGTGAAGCGCAATCTTAATGAAAATAAATATCATTTGCAATGTGTTTTTATTAACAATATTTTATAATGTGTTTGCTAATGGTTGCCAATAAGGAATTCTGCTATTATTAGCGGCATATTTAGTGGGACTTTATCCTGCGTTATTTTTACTGCTATGGAATTTACTGTGACTTCAACTGCTTTTTCATCTTTGGCTTTACCAGCTGGACTTGTTGATAATTTATCGACGCTTGGCTACGCCCACATGACACCTGTACAGGCGCAAAGTTTGCCACCTGTACTTGAAGGTAAAGACATCATTGCTCAGGCAAAAACCGGCTCAGGTAAAACGGCTGCGTTTAGTTTAGGTGTGCTTGCTAAATTAAATGTAAAACGTTTTAGAATTCAATCGCTAGTTTTATGTCCAACACGTGAACTTGCTGAACAAGTGGCTGTTGAAATGCGTAAGCTTGCGCGTGGTATCCATAATATTAAAATATTAACGCTATGTGGTGGTGTATCAATTGGGCCGCAAATTGGGTCACTTGAACACGGTGCACACATCATTGTTGGTACACCAGGGCGCGTAGATGACCATATTCGCAAAGGGACTTTACGGTTAGACGATGTAGAAACATTAGTACTAGACGAAGCCGATCAAATGCTTGATATGGGCTTTCAAGATACCCTTGATGCGATTATTGAATGTATTCCACAAAACCGCCAAACGCTTTTGTTTAGTGCTACTTTTCCACGCGCAATCGAAGCGATAGCAAAGCGTGTACTTAGTAACCCAGAAATGATTAAAGTAGAAGAAGAGCAAGAAAAAAGCACAATAAAACAATACTTCTACAAAATGGATAACAATAAACAACGCTATCCAACACTTAAGTTACTATTACTTAAATTTACACCACAAAGTTGTGTTGTGTTTTGTAACACCAAGGTAGAAACGCAGCAAGTGTGCGACGATTTAGCCGATGAAGGTTTCAGCGCCGTGGCATTGCATGGTGATTTAGAACAACGTGACCGTGAGCGCACTCTGATTCATTTTGCTAATAAAAGCGCGTCTATTTTAGTTGCGACAGACGTTGCCGCACGTGGTTTAGATATTGACGATATGGACATGGTAATCAACTACCATTTAGCGCATGACCCGCAAACGCACGTTCACCGAGTTGGGCGAACAGGTCGCGCGGGTAAAAAAGGAATTGCTTGCTCAATTTATGGTGATGCAGAGCAATTTAAAGTAGCTCAAATTGGTGATCACTATGAGCGCGACTTTGAGCCAGAGCCAATGCCTTCATATAATTTGTTGGACAAACCACCGTACAAACCAGACATGGTCACTCTGATGATAGATTCAGGTAAAAAGCAAAAAGTGCGTGCTGGTGATATTTTAGGTGCGTTAACGGGTAAAGACGGTATTGCTGGGCGTCAAGTAGGTAAAATTAATGTTCTTGATAACGTCGCATTTGTAGCCGTTGAACGTAATGCGTCTAAACCGGCACTTCGCAAATTAACCGAAGGTAATATAAAAGGGCGCAAAATTCGTGCTCGTCGCCTAACGCGTTAATCAATTTATGAGCGAGCAGCCGATTTAAGCTGCTCGTACTCTACTTTTATTTGCTTGAATGCATTCTCGCAGCCAGTAGGTTTGTCTGGGTGGTGCGCCAGTGCAAGCTGTCGCCAACGTTTTTGTAGTTCTTTGAGCGAAAAATCATTTGTTAGCTGCCACTTTGCCAACAGTGCGTCAAAGTGATCTTCTGCTAAAGCTGGCGCACTATTTACCTTCTTAAACTTTTGCCAAAAACTTGTGAGTAGCTCATTAATTTGCTCTTCGCTTGCTTCGTAATTCCCCCAGTCTAAATAATAATCTTTTAAATTTGATTTAACCGTTGCAGGATTTTCTATTTCCGTTTCAATAAGTTCTATATGAAGTGTTGATATTAAGAGACTTTTAGGGTGAAGTTGTTCCTGTAGTTGATACAATGCATTCATAATTAAAAAATTACGCTTAAATAAATCACGTTCAGGGTTTTTATCAAGTGGCTTAATTGCGCCACAATTAATAAGCTCAGCTGCTAGGATATGAACTTGCCACACTTTTTGGGTTAATATTAAGTCAAATATTCGGTCAATCAGTGGGTTAAGCATTGTTTAGGTCCTAGTATTTAGTGTATCTTCAGTACAGATTACATTGTTACACGTAACAATTTGAAGGATTAAAATTATGCATGGCAAGCTCAAGTGCCTCTTATTCATTGTATGCAGTTTGTTCTATTTGCCAAGTTATGCTCAACAATCAGAACCATTATTAGAAGAGTTTAAACAACAACAACAATGGGATGCAAAGCTTGAATTAGGTAACGCCTTACTTAATAACCAACGTATTACAGCTCAAAGTCGTGCTGTAATATATGCAGGCCTTGCCGATACTGCGCTGTCGAGCGGCCACTTTAGCGATGCTTTTAATTACTTTAAATTATTAGAGCAAGAAACTTCTGGATCACTTCTTCCTAGCGAGCACTTTCGTGCAATTAAAATGCAAGGTGTTGCACTTTTTTATCAAGGCTTATTTAAACAAGCAATTACTCAATATACGCGTGCACTTGATATTGCAAAAATTAATAACCAACCATTAGAACAAGCAAATTTATTGAATAATATTGGTTTAGCTTATTTTAATATGCATAAATTAGTAGCAACGCTTGATTACTACCTAAAAGCAAAAGAGATTTACGAAAAAGTGGGTAGTGAACAGGATAAAGGCGATATTTTAATTAACATAGCAGGCGTTTATATACGCTTATCTCGTTATGAAAATGCCATGAGTATTTATCAAGACGTGTTAAAAATCTTTCGCAAGTTAGATGATAATTTGGGTATTGCTATGGTGCATAATAATATGGGGGTGGTTTATTTTGAAAGCAACCAGCTAGATTTAGCGATGCATTACTACCAATTAGCAATCCGTTATTACCTATCCGTCAACAATATGAATAAGTTAGCGACTCAGTACACTAACATTGCAAACGTCAATATTATTCTCAATAAAGTGGAATTAGCCTATGAGCAAGCGCAACTAGCGATAGAGTATTCACTTAAAATTGATAATAAAAACTTAGAGCTCACAGCACTGCAAACTCTCGCAAAAGTCCAGCTTGTAAGGGGAATGTTAGATGAGGCAAAAGCGAACATTGAACGCGTTTTTGAATTACTTGAAGAGCATAGTAATGATCGCATTATGCGAGATGGACTTGGCACCCATGCTTTGATTGAGGCAAGTAGGGGGAACTACGAAAATGCAATGCAGTTGCATGAAAAGTACAATAACGAACTACGCAAATTAAGAAGTGAATCTATTGTTAAAGCCTTAGCAGTATTAGAAAGACAGTTTAAAGCCACACAATTAAATCAAGAAATTAAAGAGCTGAAACAAGACCGTAAATTACAAGAACTAAAAATGCATCAGCGTTCGCAGTTAACGGTGTTTATTTTTGTACTGTTATTTTTAGTCATAGTGACAGGGGTTGCTTTATACCGACGCGGCGCAGAAAAACGGGCAAAACAATATTTAGCTGAGCAAGTGGCGCAACGCACAGCAGAGCTTCAAGCTGTTGCCCAAGAGTTAAGAGCAGCTAATGATATTAAAAGTCAATTTTTGGCTAATGTTAGCCATGAAATAAGAACACCATTAACGGCGATTCTCGGACAAACAGACGACTTAATGAATGGTTTATACGAGCCTGAACAGCTAAAAGATGAGTTAGCTATTATTCAGCGGCACAGTAACCATTTAAAAAGTTTGATCAACGATGTACTTGATTTAAGTAAAATAGAAGCGAATAGGTTAGAGCTTAATGTTTCTTGTTTTGACATGGTTCAACTGGTTAACGATGTGCACGCAATGTTTAACCCTCAGGCAAAAGCAAAAAATCTCAGGCTTGTGCTTGAAAATAAGGTGGGCGATGAGTTTTACACCCGCCTTGATATAATGCGAGTAAAACAAATTCTCATTAATTTGTGTGCCAATGCAATTAAGTTTACCCAATCAGGGCAGGTATTAATTGCATTAAATAAAACAGATCAGGGTATTGTACTGATTGTTAAAGATACCGGTATAGGTATGAACTCATCGCAATTAAAGCTCATTTTTGAATACTTTAGCCAAGCAGATAACAGTATTAGCCGACGTTTTGGTGGTACAGGTTTGGGGCTTAGTTTATCGCAGCAGCTCGCTTCTATGATGGGCGGGTATATTAGCGTGCAAAGTGAATATAAAAAAGGAAGTCAATTTTCGTTCTTTTTACCTTGTGCGCAAGTTTCTAGTGATCAAAGCGATATTGGGCAAATAGAGCAAAATAAAGTGCAACTAAGCGGTACTGTCCTGCTTGCAGAGGATCATGCAGATAACCGTAGGTTTATTAGCCGTTACTTGCGTTCATTAGGGCTTGATGTAATTGCGGTAGAAAACGGTGAGCAAGCTGTAGAGCGTTGCTTACAAGAGTACCCAGATCTTGTATTACTCGACATTCAAATGCCTATAATGGATGGACGAGCGGCCTTTGAGCTATTAAAAAAATGTGGTTTTCAACGGCCAATTTTTGCGCTCACTGCAAACGCAATGAGTCACGAAATTGACGACTACCTTACATTAGGGTTTAACGGTTACCTTGCAAAGCCATTGGACAAAGACTTATTTTATAAAACCTTGTCAGAAAATTTAGACCAAGTTCATTCGGATGAACCTAATGTACCAAGTGAGATAGATATCAGTGATTTAGTAATAAGTTTTAAACAAAGTTTTGGTTTAGAAAGCGAAAATATTACACAGCATTTTCTAAGTGAAGACTTTGACGCTTTGCAAAAAGATAGCCACCGAATATTAGGTGCAGCACAAATGTTCGCCTTAGAGGAAATAGCTTCAGCTGCGAAAAATTTAGACAGCGCCTTATTGCAAAAAGGCGAAAAAGATATGAAATATATTAATCAGCTTGTGTTAGAGCTCCAGGCTGTATTACACAAATACAATGAAACGTAAGTACACATTATAACAAATATAAAAAAAGCGCCCAGGGCGCTTTTTTTGTATTACTTAAATGTGTTATTGGCGTTTCATCGAATCAAAAAACTCATCATTGGTTTTACTCATTGATAGTTTATCGATTAAAAATTCCATGGCGTCAATCTCTGACATTTCATGAACGATTTTACGTAAAATCCATAGCTTTTGCAGCTCATCTGGCTTAGTAAGTAGTTCTTCACGGCGAGTACCAGAGCGGTTAAAGTCGATAGCTGGGAATACACGTCTTTCCGCAATTTTGCGGTTTAGATGTAATTCCATGTTACCAGTACCTTTAAATTCTTCGTAGATAACTTCATCCATTTTAGAGCCAGTATCGATAAGTGCAGTGGCTATAATTGTTAAGCTACCACCTTCTTCAACGTTACGTGCGGCACCGAAGAAACGCTTAGGTTTGTGTAGTGCATTAGCGTCAACACCACCGGTAAGTACTTTACCTGATGAAGGAATAACGGTGTTGTAAGCACGTGCTAAACGCGTGATTGAATCAAGTAAAATAACAACGTCTTTTTTATGCTCAACTAAACGTTTTGCTTTTTCGATAACCATTTCGGCAACTTGTACGTGACGAGATGCAGGCTCATCAAACGTTGATGCAATAACTTCACCTTTAACAAGGCGTTGCATTTCAGTTACTTCCTCAGGACGTTCGTCAATTAGTAAAACCATTAACGTTACATCAGGATGATTATGCGTAATTGATTGTGCAATGTTTTGCAGTAGCATTGTTTTACCCGCTTTTGGCGGTGCTACTAATAAACCACGTTGGCCACGGCCAATTGGTGATGCTAAATCAAGTACACGAGCAGTGATATCTTCTTTACTACCGTTACCACGTTCCATGCGGAAACGTTCGTTTGCATGTAGTGGCGTTAAGTTTTCAAAAAGAATTTTGGTGCGAGAATTTTCAGGTTTATCAAAGTTAACTTCGTTTACTTTAAGTAATGCAAAGTAACGTTCACCATCTTTTGGTGGACGAATAAGGCCTGAAATTGAGTCGCCAGTACGCATACTGAAGCGGCGAATTTGGCTCGGTGATACATAAATGTCATCTGGGCCAGCTAAGTAAGAAGCTTCTGATGATCTTAAAAAGCCAAAACCATCTTGCAAAATCTCAAGCACACCACCGCCGAAGATATTTTCTCCGCCTTTGGCATGGGATTTTAATATGGTAAAAATGATATCTTGCTTTCTTAAGCGGGCTACGTTTTCGAGCCCCATGGACTCAGCTAAGTTTACAAGTTCTTTTATAGACTTGTCTTTTAATTCGCGTAAATGCATATTGGTGGGTTCTTTATTACAATTGTCATACTCAAAGTCGCTTTGATCGTTGAGTGAGGTTGGTTGAATATAACTAAGGATTAGTTGGCTTTATAAACTAGCAGTTCACTGGCATAGCGTCCAGTGTTTATACAAAATAAATTCAAAAAAAGGGCAAAAAGCCCTTTTTTAGTTCTAGTCTATTAGATGTTGTTATCTAAAAACTCGATAAGTTGTGTTTTTGAAAGTGCACCAACTTTAGTTGCAGCAACTTGGCCATCTTTAAAAAGAAGCAAAGTAGGGATGCCGCGAATACCAAATTTAGGCGGAGTGCCAGCATTTTGGTCAATATTAAGTTTAGCAACAGCAACACGACCGTCGTATTCATCAGCAACTTCATTAAGGATAGGGGCGATCATTTTACAAGGTCCGCACCATTCAGCCCAGAAGTCTACTAGTACAGGCTTGTCTGATTGTAATACGTCAGCTTCAAAGCTATCGTCAGTAATTTGGATTATTTTCTCGCTCATTGCGCTCTCCGATTTAGTTAGGCGAAATATTTAGTGCGTATTTAAACACTCTTGTTTCTTATTGCAAGTTTAAACGTTATGCTTAAACGCTATGACTAAGACACATTTAACCGATAAAAAGTTTTCAGACTTTGCTATCGCACCGGAAGTGGTTGCCGGTCTAACCGAGAATGGGTTTGAATATTGCACACCTATTCAAGCAAAATGCCTACCTTTTATTTGTGATGGACGCGATATTGCGGGCCAAGCACAAACAGGTACAGGCAAAACGTTGGCATTTTTAACTGCTACGTGCCATCGGTTATTACAATCTAGCAAAGCACCTAGTAAACATCCAAGAGCCCTGATCATGGCCCCTACTCGGGAGCTTGCGATTCAGATACACAAAGATGCAAAAATTTTAGCGCCACACTGTAATCTTAACTTAGGTTTAGTATATGGTGGCGAAGATTACGAAAAACAACGTGCACAATTAGAAAAAGGCGTAGATATTTTAATTGGCACGACAGGTCGTTTAATCGATTTGTACAAGCAAGGCTGTTACACCCTAAATGAAATTGAGGTTGTCGTGCTTGATGAAGCTGATCGTATGTTCGATTTAGGCTTCATAAAAGATATACGTTATATGTTTGATCGTATGCCAGATACGTCTAAGCGATTAAACTTATTATTTTCTGCGACTTTATCATACCGCGTGCAAGAACTTGCTTTTGAACACATGACCAACCCAGAGCATGTACAAATTGAGCCAGACGTAAAAACCGGTAAACGCATAAAAGAAGAGCTATTTCACCCTTCACAAGAAGATAAAATTAAGCTTTTATTAACGTTAATTGAAGAAGAATGGCCTGATAAAGCCATTGTGTTTGCAAACACTAAACACAGCTGTGAAACCGTATATGCGTGGTTAAAAGCTGATGGTCATCGTGTTGGTATGCTAACGGGTGATGTAAATCAGAAAAAACGTCAAAGCATTTTAGCGCAATTTAGCAAAGGCGAATTAGACTTTTTAGTTGCAACTGATGTTGCAGCGCGTGGGTTGCATATACCAGAAGTAAGTCATGTATTTAACTTTGACTTACCAGACGACTGTGAGGATTATGTTCATCGTATTGGTCGAACAGGTCGTGCAGGTGCATCAGGACATGCAATAAGCTTTGCGTGTGAACAATATGCATACAACCTGCATGAAATTGAAGAATACATAGAGCACAGCATTCCTTTATCGCATTACGATAAAGCCGCTTTGTTAGATGATTTAACTAAGCCTATTATTCAAAGAAAGCGCAACTATTCAAATGGTCCTCGTAATCGTAGTAACAATAACGGACGTCGACCAAATAATAGTTACCAAAAAGGACGGTCGTAATAGACCGTTTGTATAAGTAGTAGTAACTAGAGGTTTTTGAACGGTGGGGCAACTTATACCGCAAAAAAATGTATACGCAGTTATTGATTTGGGATCAAATAGCTTTCATATGCTAATTGCCAAATCAGTGGCTGGCGGTTTACAAACTATTGGTCGCGTAAAACGCAAGGTCAGGTTAGCCGCAGGGCTTGATAAAGATAACATATTAAGCACCGAGGCTATGCAACGAGGCTGGGAATGCCTCGCGCTTTTTGCTGAGCGTTTACAAGATATTCCAAATCAAAATATTACAATAGTAGCTACGGCTACATTACGCTTAGCAACCAATGCTGAAATATTTAAAGCGCAGGCTGAAAAAATTCTTGGCCATAAAATCAATGTTATCAGTGGTGAATTAGAAGCGCGTACCATATACAAAGGTGTAGCGCATACTTCTGCATGTACTGGCAAACAGCTTGTTATTGACATTGGTGGTGCAAGCACTGAAGTAGTGATTGGTAAAGAGTTTGATGCACTTTTATACAAGAGCCTCAACATGGGGTGTGTTACTTACCTTGAGCGTTACTTTAAAGATTGCTTATTAACACATAGCAATTTCAATACCGCTATAAAGGCTGCTCGAACTGTTATTGATAATATAGCTCCTGAATACAAAGCCGCAGGATGGCAAATAGCATCAGGCGCATCAGGTACAGTACAAGCAATTCAAGAAATTATGGTGGCACAAAACCTTGATGATCTTCTTACTTTAGAAAAGCTTAATTCAATAAAAGAGCAATCAATTGCATTTAAATCCATTGCAGCGTTAGACCTTCCAGGTTTAAGCGAAGATCGTCGATTGGTATTTGTATCGGGCCTTGCTATCTTGATTGCTTTGTTTGAATCGTTAGAAATTGAAAAAATGGGACTTGCAGGCGGCGCACTTCGTGAAGGTGTTTTATATAGCATGGTGCCAGAGTTTCATAATAGCGATATAAGAAAGCGAACAGTTGATGGGTTTATGAGTCGATACCATGTTGACCAAAAACAAGCATCACGAGTTTCTAGTTTGGCAATTGAGCTCGCACAAAGCATCAATGAAGATTGGCCAATTAATCACTTAAATGGCTTACCCCTATTAAAAGCCGTTGCACAGTTACATGAAATCGGCTTACTAATAGAGTATAAGCAGTATCATAAGCATACAGCGTATATCCTAGAAAATACCGACATGCCTGGTTTTTCGCAATCAGAGCACAGGTTAATTGTGGCAGTAGCCGATGCACATCGTTCTGATATACCAAAAGATAGCTTCAACGCGTTAGGTGCAAACAACCTTCTTGCGCAGTACATTGTAAGATTACTTCGAGTATCTGTTATTTTGTCGATGAGACGACAGGACGATGTTCTGCCACATTTTGAATTAACCGCTAAGAATGAAGTTTTAACATTAACATTCGAAAATAACTGGTTAAAAGAACATCCATTAATGGCAAGTGAACTACAACAAGAGTCTAAACAGCAAAGTAAACTTGGTTGGAAGCTTCTCGTTCATTGAGTAAAAAGGCCCTTGTGGGCCTTTTTAGTGTTTAAAGTAACCGTTTCGATGAAAATATGCGCGAACAGCATGTTTTTTCAAGTTTTCTTCAAAAAAGGGTTGATCTGTTTTCGGATCTCCCTATAATGCGACCCCACTGAGACGGCAGAGCAGGCAACTCTTAGCGAGGCAAGCAAGTCACTTAGTGAGTCGAGTAAAACTTAAGTTTAGATTTTAAAAAATTTAAAATTAAGTGTTGACAAAAATACAGGAAAGCGTAAGATTCGCTTCCCTTGAGTCGCTAAGGCAACTCAAACGTTCTTTAACAATATAAAGCAATCATCTGTGTGGGCACTCGTACAGATTGAGTTCTAACAGCCAAGCTACTTAGGTAGTGAGGCAAATAAATTAGAGTCTCAATTGAAACTGAGTGACCAACAGAATAATTACTTAGGTAGTTATTCAGCACAGTCAATTCAATATCGAAAGATATTAAATAAATTCAGAATTCATTGAGCTGTCGAAAGACACAAAACTTTTTAATTGAAGAGTTTGATCATGGCTCAGATTGAACGCTGGCGGCAGGCCTAACACATGCAAGTCGAGCGGTAACAGAAAGTAGCTTGCTACTTTGCTGACGAGCGGCGGACGGGTGAGTAATGCTT
>NZ_NTLW01000294.1:0-14299 GCF_002632075.1 Pseudoalteromonas sp. ESRF-bin5
GTTATTTTTTGCCAATAAACACCGCCATATTCTCGCTCGCCATTGGTGAGTAAGTCACTAAATAATGCTTTTATGGTTTTTTCGCCTCCAAGCCAAAGAGCTAGTAAACCACCAGTAAGTACAAGCTGCAATAATGCCCCTGCAGAGGCTTTAATACGCAGGTTTAAATCTACATCGTTAAACCAGTGCATAATAGCGACTGCCAAGGTGGGTGGTGTATTTGGCCCTAGAATAAGTGGCATTTCTACACTTGCGCTGGCATAAGCCAATACGGCTAAAATGGGTAGGCGCAGTAATGGGTAAAGGCTTGGTAATACTACTTTAAAAAAAGCAGTCATAGGGCAGTAGCCTAAATTAAGCGCTACTTTATGTTGTTGGCGCAGTTTTTTGCCAAGCTCAGGTTGGGCAAGCACACCTAGCGCCATTAACAGTAAAAAAGGCAGTTCTTTAAGGGTTAAGCCTAAAATTATACTAATACCAAACGAGTCATGCGGAAACATGCCGTTAGGCGCAAGTTCCCATCCACTAAACCAAGGCGATACTAAACGCGAGATCATGCCCGAAGGAGCAATTAAAAAACCAACCGCTATAGCCGCTGCCGCGTGGGGAATTACCAGTATCGGGCTCAATAAGCGCTGAATACGGTTAAGCCACGGGCTATTAAAAAATGCCGCTAAAATCATTAACGTAATGATAAAGGCAAGTAAGGTACTTATTAATCCGGTGCCAACACTTAGCATAACCATGTGTGTTAGGCCGGGTGTTTGCATAAGCATAGTAAAGCCATGTAGGCCAAGTGTTGTTTGCTCAAGTACTGGCGCATAACCAAAAGCGGGCAGTAGCACGCTAATTAGGCCGCCTATTACCGGCAAAATTAGTAATGTCAGTAAAAAGCGTGGGCTTAATGTAACTAATTTACTAAACATATCGGCGCTTTTATGTGGTTTAAGCGTTGGGCTTGCTGCTAACTTATTTGAAACAACACTCATTGGCTTATTCCAAAACGTGTTTGCCAACCTTGCATAATAGCGTTTACCCAGCTTGGGTGTGGCTCACTTAGCGTGCGTTTAATACTATTCAAAGGCAGCGCGCTTGGATGCGGCTGAGTTGTTTTAAATAAGGCTTGTTGCTGTGGTGTTAGCGTTGACTGAATAAGTACGCTTTTATCGCCCCATATAGGCGCTTTTTGTTTTTGAGCTTGCGCCTTTGGGCTTAATAAAAAATTAGCCACTAACTGCGCACTTTGCTGGTGGCTTGCATTATAAGGTATGGCTACAAAGTGGGTGTTACTTAAACTGCCATCTTGCATTGCATAACTGCGAATACTTTTAGGTAAATCATAACGTTTAACGGCGGCGGGTACTTCGGGCGCTGAAAACGTAAACGCGATACTTAGCTCTGTGTCGCTTACTAAGCGGCGCATTTGTGCGCCACTTTGCATAAAATGTTTCCCGCCGCGCCAAAGTGTTGGGTGCAGTTTATTTAAAAAGCCCCATAATGGGTTTAATACTTGGGCTGTGTTTTGCACTGTAGCAGGCTGATTTAACTGCGCTTTAAGTGTGTCATCGCTTTGTTGATGAAGCATAACAAGCGCGTATTTTAAAAAGCTCATGCCTAAAAAATCAGGTGGCTTTGGGTAGCTAAATCGCCCTGGGTTTTGTGCGCTCCAGCTAAGTAATTGGTTAAGAGTTGTTGGTAGTGTGTTATTTACAGTGCCGTCAATTGCTAAACTGTCGTAATAAAAGGTGAGCGATGCTTGGCCCCAAGGTGCTTCCATCCCGTTGGTGGGTATTCCAAAATCAAAATTAACAGCGGGATTATTGCTAGGGTCGGTGTAGCTAAAATTAGGCAGCTTATTAGCCCATTGTTTAAGTAATAATGAGTGCTCGCTCATGGTGGCAAAGTTAGCACCGTTTATCCAAATTAAATCTACGCTGCCTTTATCGTTATTGTTTGCTGCTTTTTCGGCAAGTACGCGGCTTACCGCTTCGCTGGTATCACTTAGTTTAACGTGTACTAAGTTAATGTTGTATTTGGTTTTTACTTGCTGTGCGGCCCATTGAATATACGCATTTATTTGCGCATCTCCACCCCATGCATAAAAATATACGCTTTGGTCTTTTCCTAAGCTTTCAACTTGCTGCCAACGGCTTTGTAATTGTGTACTTGCTAGGCTTTTAAAGCTAATAACAAGGCAAATGCAAAACGCGACACAGCAAAAGCTGTATCGCGATAATGTTTGCCAAAATTTATTGGCGAGCATTTAAATCCCAGTTGTAGTCTAAAAACTTAACTTTCATGTCGTTATTTTTAAGCGCTTTTTGCTGAGCGGGTATCAGTTTTAGTGCTTTAGGGTATTGCATAAAAAACTGTTGCAGCGTATTCGCACCTTTAAAGCCTTGTTCAAAATCATCGCCGTACCACTTAAATATTAAAGACACACTTAGCGTGTTATCTTGCGCTATATTGCGGGTCATGTCTGATAAAAAGCGGACTGTTTGCTCTTGTAATTGGCTTTCTAAATCAGTGGCTGTGTAGGCTTCTTCACGTAGTGCTGGGCAGCCAATACTTGCGCAATTTACAGCAAAGTGAATGCGTGGGTCGTTGTATTTACCACTGCCACGTATTAAACCATGTTCTATATCATCAAGGCTGCGAGTTTTGCCAAGCAATGGCACAAACTCTTTGCTCCATGGTGAGCTAAAAAAGCTGCCTAAATCTTTAATTGACTTAAAATCTGGGTATTTTGTTAATATAAGCTCAACAGTAAAGGCGTTATATGAGTTAATTAAAAACGCCAGCTGCTTAGGTTTTTCCCATGTATCAAACTCATTTTGCGTAACAGCCGATAGCGAATCTAAATAGGTTTTAAGCTCGCTGTGCTTAGCTTTTATTGCTGCGTAATCAACCTCAGTGCTGTGGCCATGGTTTATAGCCACAACATGGTTGTTTAATAATGTATTCCAGCCCTCGTGCATATTTTGAGCTTTGCTTGCAAACGATGTTGCAAGCAAAGCAGACCCTACCAATAGCGCTTTTAAAGGTGTTTTAAACATATTAGCCTCTGCGCCATGTGTGGTATTTTTCAAGCATGTTAAGTACTTTTTCAGGTGCGTGAGCGCGTTTCCACTCGCCTGCTGCGTACTTGTTACCTTCAGCCCAAGTAGGGTAGCTGTGAATAGTACCCAGTATTTTGTTAAGGCCTAAACCATGTTTCATTGCTAGTACAAACTCAGCTATTAAATCGCCAGCGTGCTCAGAAACCACAGTAACACCGAGTATTTTGTCTTTGCCCTTGGGTGTAATTACTTTAATAAAGCCTTTGGTGGCGCTGTCGGTAATGGCGCGGTCTAGCTCTTCAAATTCAAAGCGAGTGATTTCATAGTCTATGCCTTTATCAATAGCGTCTTGCTCGTTTAAGCCAACACGTGCTACTTCTGGGTCAATAAACGTAGTCCACGGAATAACACGGTAATCGACTTTAAACTTTTTAAGATTACCAAATAAGCCATTTACAGCTGCGTACCAACCCTGATGAGCGGCTACATGCGTAAACTGATACGGACCTACAATATCGCCAGCGGCAAAAATGTTAGGGTAAAGCGTTTCAAGGTATTCGTTAGTGACTACAGTACGGTTGGTTTCTATGCCAAGTTCTTCAAGGCCGTAACCTTTAAGACGAGCGCTTCGGCCCACAGCACACAGTAGCTCATCGTATTCAATATCGATTTCGGTATCGTTATGTTTTACCATAATGAACTTTTTGCCATCGCGCTCTTCACAGCGTAGTGCTTGATGCGAGGTTAAAATGTTTACGCCGCTTTCTGTTAGCGCTTCGTGAGCAAAGGTAGACACCTCTAGGTCTTCTTTGATCATGATGCGTTCGCTCATCTCAATTTGCGTAACGCTTGACCCTAAACGAGCAAAACTTTGTGCAAGTTCGCACCCAATTGGACCACCGCCAAGTACAACAAGCTTTTTAGGGGCTTCTTCAAGCTCTGCAAATTTAGTCCATAACGTATCGCTTGTTACATAGCCTGTTTCTTCAATACCAGGTAATGGCGGTACAAATGGGCGTGCGCCAGTGGCAATAACAATAGTACGGGCTGTTAATGTTTGTGTGCCGCCATCGTTAAGCTTAATTTCTACAGTCCACGGGTCTAATAATTTACCGTAGCCTTTAACCACATCTACACCAAGGTTTGTGTAACGTTCAACGCTATCATGTGGTGCTATATCGGCAATTACTTTATGTACACGTGCCATTACTTTTTTAAACGAAAACTGCGGTGTTGCGTTTTCTAAGCCGTAGTGTTCACCGTGGCGAATTTGCTCGGCAATTTTAGCGCTTTTAATAACGGCTTTACTTGGTACACACCCGTAGTTTAAACAGTCGCCGCCCATTTCGCCGGCTTCAATTAGGGTTACTTTGGCTTTAACCGCTGCTGCAATATAGCTTGTCACTAAGCCGCCAGCACCTGCGCCAATAACAATCATGTTACGGTCGAACTTTTTAGGTTTAGTGTAATTTTTGTATACGCGACGTTTTTTAAACACGTTTAGGATTCCTTTAGCAATAAAAGGGAACACACCCAATAAAGCGAATGATAAAATAAGATCGAGCGATAAAATGCCAGATAAGCTCTCGATTTGCGCAAGTTGCGTACCCGCGTTTACAAATACAAAAGTACCTGCGAGCATACCTACCTGACTTACCCAGTAGAAGGTCCACGATTTAATTGCAGTAACACCCATTAGTAAGTTAATTAAAAAGAACGGGAATACGGGTACTAAACGAAGGGTAAATAAGTAAAACCCACCTTCTTTTTCAACGCCTGCGTCAATAGCGTCTAAGCGCTCAGGAAAACGTTGTTTAATTGTATCGCGCAGTAAATAACGCGATACTAAAAAGGCAAGCGTAGCACCTACCGTAGAGGCAAACGAGGCAACCAATAAGCCTTCAACTAAGCCAAATAATGCACCTGCGGCCAGTGTTAATATAGCCGCACCCGGTAAAGAGAGAGCCGTTACTACCACATAAAGCAAAAAGAAGCCGCCAATAACAAGCAACGGCGACTGTGCTTTGTACTGATCAAATTGATCCATTGACCCTTTTAAGCCATCAAGTGTTAGTAACTGGTGTAAATTAAAATGAAAGAACGCGCCAATAGCAGCGGCGGCAATCACTATTAATAATAATTTTTTTATCATGTTCTCTCTCTTAATTAGGGCCTATTACCCTTTTTGGATTGCACTAGGTAAATCCTTTGGGCTGCGCCTGTTTAGCAGTAATTTTACTTTAAAACACCTATGAGGGATGACCACACCACATAGGCTTTACCTCGTTTTATAAGAAGCAAATTTATGTACATTTAACCTTTAAAGCTAAATATTCATAAATTTTAAAACTTATGGGTCAGAGTCAGCTTGGCATTTATTGGCAATTCAGGGAATGCTAAGGTTGCGCCAAAGTAGCCGCCTTCAAAAACAGGACGCCAATTTTTTTGGTTTGTGATGTTATTTACATCTAAACGTAACTTAGTACTAGGCGTAAATGCATAGCTAGTATTTACGTTTAGCGTGTACTGATCACGAATTTTAACTGTTTGTAAAAAGTCTAATGGGTAACTCTTTGTATATAGACCTGAAAAACCAGTTTGCCATTTCGAGGTAATTGAATAATTACCATTAAAACTAAACGATTGCTCTGGAATACCTTGTACTTGACTGTTTGACGGTGCAAATGGTGTAAAGCTTGGCGCGCCAACGCCCGTACCAGCAATAATGTCTGGGCGTGAGTTATCAAACGCATCAGCGACTTGAGCGGAATCTTGGCTGCTTGCAGAGTTATCGTAGCGGGCATCTATGTAGCTGTAGCCCGCACTTAGCCAATAAGGGTAAGCATCGTAAAATACTTGGCTTTCAAAGCCCGTGGTACGAATACCCGTATTGCTGCCATCGCGATTACGCAAGCTGCGGCGTTGACTAAATACAGCGCCATCGGCATACCAGTCGCTGTTGGTTGGGGCGTATTTTAAACCAAATTCTACGAGTGTGTTTTCTGTTGCAAAGTTTTGTGCACTAATCACGTTGCCGCCACCCAGTACATTACCGCCAGCCATACTATTTGATGTGGCCTCGTTATAACTTGCAGCACCGTAGCCTGTGAAATCAGCATTTAGTTTGTAATTAAAGCTTACCTGACCTGACTGAAGTGTGTCGTTAATGCTATCACTTGCTGCAGTTTGGCCTTGTGGTGCAATAGGATCACGTGCTTCTACATCATAATAATCTACCCGGTAACCTACGCTTGTATGAAGTTTATCTGTCCAACCTGAGTCTTGCTGAATAGCAAAACCTGTTTGCCATGAACGTGAGTCAGTAGTGTCTGATAGGTTAAAGTCGCCGCTGCCGTCGTTATCTATATCGTACTGTGCACCAGGTGATACGAACACACCCGGGCGAAGCTCAACCAAACGTGCCTTTTGTGCGTCTGTTAAAGGAATGCGGCGATTTGATAATGGGCCAGTTAAATCAATAGGTAAGTCGGCCTCTGTGGTGAACTGGCTGTAGCCAAGCACTTTGTTATAGCGTACGTCAAAAGCAAAAATAGTTTGTTGTTCGTCGTTCCAACTATACGTTAGTTCTGTTCGATTTTGCGCCGTGTCGGCGCCGTCAATAATTTCAACAAAGCTATTTTGGGCAATCTCTTCACGCTGTAAATGTTGAAAGTAGGTGATGTTTTTAAGTGAGGCATTTGCACTTAGCTCACGTTTATAAATACTGTGAATTAAATAGGTTGTAGCTTCGTTTTGGTTATCAGGGTCAGTAAGTACAGTGCTGCGATCAATGTTTACTTGCCCAGTAGGCGACACAATCGAACCCGCCGCCGGTACTGTACTGCCATTTGCTTGCACGCCTTGGCCAGTAATATAAAGGCCATCATCAATTAAAGCTTGGGTAGGGCGGTTAATACCGGCGTTGTCGGTAAATTCGACTTGGTATAGCTCAAAGTTAATATCCCAAGTGCTTTTATCGTCTGGCAAAATGCGTAGTGCTGCAAATAAACTGTCGCTTTTAGTACCTGAATAATCGTAATAGCTGCCATGGTCAAGATGTTCATAGCTTACTCTAAACCCAACTTTGTCTTTAATAATTGGCGCAGTGTAATCTATTTGCGCACTGTATTGGTCCCAACGACCGGCCGATAAACTCGCTTTGCCTTTACTTTCGTCCGTTGACGCTACTTTTGACGGTAAGTTAACAAACCCACCGTTGCGTTGGCTTGAACCAAACAAAACCGGCGGTGCGCCTTTTACTACATCTATTTGTTCGACAGAATTGAACGATAACGGCACGCCAAACCCATTGTTACCTGCTTGACGACGTGTACCATCTTGAAAAAGCTCACCCAATTGACCGCGAATAGTAGGTAAACTTGGCGCGCCAAAGCCACTGGCGGCATACGTATTAGGGCTCACAGCAAGTACGTCTTGCAAGGTAGTAATGTTAAGTTGTTCTATTAGTTCGCTTGAAATAGGCGTGACTGAACGTGCTATATCTTGCAGTGCTAAATTATCGCCAAAGGGGCCATTATGGTTGCATCTTTAACAGAAAGTCCTTGAGAATTTAAACTTTGGCCCGCTACTTCAATACGCTCTATAGCATTTTCTGTTACAGGCTTTGTTGTAGCAAAAGCAATAGCGGGTGTATTTAATAAAGCGGCTATAGATACGGCCAAGTATGAATATTTCAAACGTTTTCTCTCTGTAATTGTATGTTGATGGGTATAAAAGACCGAAAGGCTTAGAAATAACTTTCAGCAATTTAACAATATTGTTATTTATTAAAATATTAAAAATAGCTGCTTTGGTAATCGATTTATTAAACAAGCTTAACAGCTATTTACAATTATTATGAAATAAAAGGGAGTTTGTACGGTCTTTATTGCTTATTAGTTTATTTATATCTTTTTTAAGGAAATTTTATGACAGGTTCAATGAATACTGATGTACAAAATCGTTTGCAGTGGTCTTTATTATCGCTTCGGTGTGTGGTGTTTATAGTGATGTAAAGGGCCTGTTTATCTTTCGAGGTTTAATTTGCAGCTGTATGTTTGGCTTTTAGGCAAGGCAGAGCCTATGTAGTGTGGTTATTCCCCATAAATAGGCGATAACGCAGCATAAATGCCAAACAGACCCTGCTCGAAGGGTTCTGCCTAGGGGCGATTTACTCTTTGTTGCTCGGTTTTTACTTAGCCCACTAGGCTACAAACCTCGCGCCGCGATTAAATCGCCCCTAGCTTGAACAAATTTAAATCTGCAAAGGTCAACAGGCCCTAGTGGACGCTAGATAAATTTGTAAATCCGGGGCATAGCGCACGCATTTTTGAGCATTTTTATGGGATTAGTGGCTCTACAGATATGGTGGCTTACATTATTGGTGCGGTGCAGCTAGTACTTGTTTTAGCGTTTTTAGCAGGTATTAAAAAACGTATAACTTACGGTATTATTTTTATAATGCACGGCCTATCAACGCTGTCATCTTACAATCAGTACATTGATGGCTTTAATAACTTATTATTTTTTACTGCGTGGCCAATGTGGGCAGCGTGTTTTGCACTTTATTTATTACGGGATCAAGACGTAAAATATACTGTTAAATAAAACAGCCAGACAAAAAAATGGTTATAAGCCAATTAGCTTATAACCAAAAGTACACAGGGAGGTGTATGAATTCTTACTTTTACGATTAATGCATTGCGTCGTTGTATTTGTCGCCTAAGCGCTCTTTTTGCCCTTCAGACAGCGCTTTACCTGCTAGTTTAAATACTTCATGTTCTTCTTCATCTAAGTGATGATGCACTAAATGGTGTAGTTTTTTAGCTTCTGCTAACCATGCTGATGAGCTCATTTCGGTGTCTTCAAGTTGTTCAATTAGTTCATCAATTTCATGATGCTCTGCAACACTGTGGCGTGCTTTTTCTTGCGTTAGATCTTCACAAATTAATGGATTATAAAAGTAGCGCTCTTCAAATTTTGCATGTTCCTCTAGCTCTGTTTTTAGCTCATCCATTAAGCTATGACGTTTTTTTGTGTCGCCCTTGGTTTGAATAAGCGCGTCAACTAGTTTGCGTTGTTTGTCATGATCATTACGTAGTGCTTCAAAAATATTCATAAATCATCCTAATCAATTACGTTGCTTAATAACTATTAAGCAAACGCAGTGCCAGATTTTAAGTTATTGAAAGTAATGGTTTTATAGGTTTTAGGCTATGTTTTTGGATTGTTTGTGTATTTTTTACAGACGAGAGGGTGAAATAATTTCTTACTTTTAATACGAGCTAATACTTCACGTGCAGCTATTTACAATTAGCTTGTTAAAAACATATTTGGGGGGTATGTGTTTGTTAAGCTTTAATACGCCTAGGGCTGCTCAACATTAACCTGATTGCGGCCACTTTGTTTGGCTTTATAAAGAAGCTCATCAGCATGTATGATCAGTTTTTCAAGTGAGCGGTTAGAGGAGGAGCTAATTGCTGCACCTGCGCTAAACGTAATGGTTTCAGTATTATTTAAGCCTTCTATTTCGCTACAAATATCTATCAGTGTATTGGCAATAGAATCGAACGTTGTTTTAACGCTTTGTTTATCAACGGTGTTTAAAATAAATAACCATTCCTCACCACCATAGCGGCCAAATTGGTCGTCACCAGCAAGTGTATTTTGTGCTGCACGAGCAAAAGCTTTAAGAACGGAGTCACCCACATCGTGGCCGTAAGTGTCGTTAATGTGCTTAAACAAATCTAGATCGACAATGGCAATTGTAGCATTGCTTTGCTTAAGTTTTTGAGCCGCTTTTTGCATAATACCGCGTCGATTTAAACTGCTAGTTAAGTAGTCAGTCAGCGCAATGTTATAATATTTTTTACGTTGTAGTACTTGTTTATAAATAAGTAATAACGACACAATAACTAAAATAAACGCAATTGTTGCGCTTAACCGCCAAATTATTTTTTGTTGATACTCTTCTTTAGCGAGTAATTCGTTAATGTTTTTGTCGTATTCTAGTTGGAGTATTTTTTCTTCTTTTTCTTTTACTTCAAATTTTATTTGCAGCGTTTTAATGTTTGTTTCGCTGGTGGCTTCGTAATGCTTTTTCATAAATGTAAGCATTTGCTCCATTGCGTCAAATGCATCGTCTGTTTTGTTGAGACTTCGTTTTAACTGGTATCGCTTTTGAAGGTAATCGGCTTTATAAATGCTGCGGCTAAAATCATCGATCATCGAAAATACTTCATCGTTCATTTTATCGGCTTTTTCAAGTAAACCTTGTTTTTTATAAATATCTAGCATCAATATCATCGATGCGAGTTTCATATCACCTATTCCGGCTAGGTGGGCAACCTCAATATTTTTTGTGGCTAAGGCGAGCGCATCTTCGTAGTTTTCTTGTTTGTATAAAATATTAGCAATTGAATACTGAGCAAAAGACAGTCCTTTTTGCATGTTAACAGATTCAAAGTAAGAGAGTGCTTTGTCTAGATAAATGAGGGATTCGTTTGGTTTATTTATTTCAAGTAATACATTGCCCAAGCTCCAGTAAGCTTTAGCTGTATATAAGCCATCTTGAGTTTGCTGATATGCGATCAGCGCTTTTTTAGCGTATGTTATTGCTTTTTCTTTGTTTTCTAAATAATTATACGCATCGGCTATCTTCCTGTAAAAATAGCCTTGCGATGCAATATCGTTGTTTTGCATCGCCAGTTCTAATCCATCAAGTGCCACGCTCAAGGTTTTTTTCAGTTCATCTGTTTCGGTATAAAAGTATGCAAAGGCTCTTAAAATAATGATTTTTTCAGCCGGTGTAGATTGAGAAAATCGCGTTTTTAGTTGATTAACAACATCGTTTGCCTTTTGGAGTTCTTTTTGTAGGCTAAGCAGTTTTAATTGTGACTCCAGAAATAGCAGTAATACGTCAGGTTGTTTAGATAATTGCCGATTTGATAAGTAAACAGTGAGGTGTTTATTTAATTTTTCGTACTTTTCTTCCCTAAAAAGCAGTTCGGCATAAATGGCTGCAGCTTCTAAATGCAAAGCGTCATTCTGTTTTAATTTACTTTGCTCGTAAGCTTGAGTGATTTGTTTTTTGTTTTGCAGGTAATCAAGTTTATCTGTTCTTACACTTTTAATTAGCGCCCGAACGTCTTGCTGACTGAGCTCAGGGGGAGTGGAATTGTTTGAATAAGCAATACTTTGAAAGGCGGCGAATAAAAAAAACACAACAACAAGCTGTTTAACCAACACCGATAGGTAACTTGCTTTAAATTGCATGTTATTAGTCATATTAAGCCCTTACTAACTTGATACGTGTAGCTTTTTTGAAAAACGTAGGGTTAGTTAAATTTTGGCTAAACCTCATCCATATACTTTTAGTAATCAAAAACTTAAGCAGGTTGTGGCCTTGAGAGACTTTTATATCTAGCATTTTCAATCTCTATTAAGTATTGGTTAACCATTAATTATCCAATTACATTACCATAAAAGTTATTTTATAAAAATATCTACGCCTATAATCCTAGTATAAGCGTGATAGCAGCCTTATTTATGGTGGTTTTAGTATTTATCTGTTAAAAATCAGCATCAATTTTAAACTCTAAGCGCTCGCGATTAATCGGGTGCGTGAATGCTAGATACTCAGCATGCAGGTGTAACCGGTCTGCTTTTTTACCATAATGTGTATCACCAATAATAGGGGTGTTTAAACCTAATACATGTGCGCAGTGCACACGCAGTTGATGTGTGCGCCCTGTTTTAGGGTAAAGCTGCAAGCGAGTTGTGTTGTTTTTTCGCTCAAGTACTTGCCATGTTGTAAGTGCAGGCTTTCCTTTTTGGTAACACACCTTTTGACGCGGCTTATCATCAAAATCTGGTGTTAGGGGTAACTCTATAGTACCGCTTTCTTGTTCTATATTCCCATCGACTAAAGCAACGTAGCGCTTTTCTATTGTGCGCTCAATAAATTGTTTTTGAATGGCTTTATGTGCCCGTTTATTTAGGGCAATAATTAATAGTCCTGAGGTTGACATATCCAATCGGTGCACAATAAGTGGGCCTGTAGCTTCTGGAAATTGTGTTTTCATACGCAAGAATACAGAGTCGTCTATGGTAATGCCCGGGACCGATAAAAACTCTGCCGGTTTATTCACTATGACCAAATCGTCATCTTGGTAAACAACAGTAAGCTCTTTACCTTGTGCAGGGTTATTCAACAGTGGGCTAGGTTCTACATTTAAGCCTTTTAGCATGTGGCCTAAAATAGGCTGACACTTACTAAAGCAAGATGGGTAGTAGTTTTTATGCTGCCTAACCGCAGATTTAGGCGGGGCTCCCCACCAAAATTCACCCATGGCTATAGGTGTTAAGTTATGTTTAAACGCATATTGAAGTAATTTAGGGGCTGCACAGTCACCTGCCCCCGATGCCGGCGTATGCTCAGGTAATTTGGCAAAAATAGCATTGAGGTCTTCTATTTCGCCATCAATATTAAGAAATTGATATTGAGCAAATAGTATTTTTTGTAAGCTTTTGGAGAGCGTTTTACGGCGTTTTTTTAAATGTTCAAGTTCATCGTTTATTTTGCTATGCGCTTGTTCAAGTGTGACTAGCTGTGTTTGCCATTTTTGCTTTAATGCCTGAAGCTGCTTTTTTTCTTCAATGCTTTGTGTTGCTAGCTTTTTTTTGAGTTGTTGAATTTTGGTTTTACTCGATTTTTTTTCAGCGTCGCTGCGTTGTTTTTTACGCTTTTTTCTGCTTTTTTGCATTAAAGCATGCTGCGCTTGCAGCTCTTTTTCAAATCCTTCGTTGGCGGTAGCTAATAATTGGCTAATGCTCTTTAGCTGCTCACTGTTTTCAAGTTCGTTTATTTGCGCGTTTATGTCATTTATTATTTTGCTTTTAGCTAAGTAATTTTCATCGTTTAATTGCATACTTGAAATAGGGGGCACAAAGTTAATATTTTCCTTGTTTGCGTCAACTTGCCCTGAGTAGGCTGCTAAAAAGCCCAGTTCGTTTTGCTCATTTTTAACCACTAACACGCCAAACATTTTACCCGCGTTTTCAGCTTTTAAATGTGGCAGTGTTTCGAGCTGCTGTTGCAATTGTTCGCTTGCTGCAATAGTTAACGGGTGTGGCTCGTAAAAAAAGGGGTAAGTAAACTGTTCCGGTAAAGGAATAGTGGAAACAGGTTGAGCAAATGGGGTAAAACAAGGGCTGTTAGACATAGCGGTCGAATCATGAAATTGAGGCGAAGAATTAATTTAGATTTTATCACAGCATGAGCTTGCTAGGGGATATTGGTTCTACAAATAATAAAAAAAGGCCAGCAACAATGCCGGCCTTGATATTTTAACTTACCACAAATTATTTATTGGCATCTTTTACTGCTTTAAGTTTTGCTGCGTGGTCTATTTCGTAATCAGGCATGTCTTTTTTACCCTCTATTAAATAGTTATCCATCCAACGCATTAAACGTAAGCTGTAGTCGTATTGTGCTGCCACTTTACGGTTGCCGTGGCCTTCACCCGGGTAATAAACAAGGCGTACATCTTTACCTTGTACTTTCATGTAGCGGTAAAGCTCCATTGACTGTGCAGGGTGCACGCGTGGATCGTCTTTACCGTGCATAATAAGCAACGGTGTTTCTGACTGACCAGCCCAGTAAATTGGGCTGCGCTCTAAATACCATTGCCATTTATCCCACGGGTATGAACGGGCATGCACTAAGTGCATTTCGTTTGAAATATCAGTGGTACCAAACTTAGAAAGTTGGTTAGTGACACCCACAAACATAACACTTGCTGCAAAATGTTCAGTTAGTTTTGTTGCACCCCAAGCAGAGGCGTAACCGCCGTAAGAACCACCTGTGATACCAACACGTTTGCTGTCAACTAGACCCATGTCGACTAAATGGTTTTTAAAGTCCACTAGGTCGTCAAACTCTTTACCAGCGTAATCGTTTTGCCCTAGCTTTGAATAATCAACGCCTTTACCTGT
The DNA here is from genome assembly GCF_002632075.1 of Pseudoalteromonas sp. ESRF-bin5. Classification (NCBI taxonomy): domain Bacteria; kingdom Pseudomonadati; phylum Pseudomonadota; class Gammaproteobacteria; order Alteromonadales; family Pseudoalteromonadaceae; genus Pseudoalteromonas; species Pseudoalteromonas sp. ESRF-bin5. The sequence continues at coordinate 14,055 of NZ_NTLW01000294.1, forward strand.
AGAACCACGATAGTTTGGATAAAATACCGCGTACCCACGTGCAGCACCCATTTGGCCAGGGCGAGAGTAATTGGTGATCCACCCATCTTTGTCGTGACTTTCTGGGCCGCCATGTACTGACATTATAAGTGGGTAGCGTGTGCCTTTTTTGTAATCGAGCGGGTATACAAGTACGCCGTCTAGTTCAACGCCATCACGCGCGTTAAGTTTAATCGTTTCTTGTTTAGCAAAACGTTTATCGTTCA
>NZ_NTLW01000285.1:0-20456 GCF_002632075.1 Pseudoalteromonas sp. ESRF-bin5
TGTTCTAGTTTAGGTAATGGGCGACTTAACTCCATTGCTTTATAGCCAATTCGCGCTGTAAAAATCCCTGCACTCACACCTTGCGCTGCTCGTCCTGAAAGCTTACCAAGCAATTCTGCGCTGAGAGCAGTGGCTGCTAAATCAGAGATAAGCTCTGCACTGCCTACAAACATTACTTGTTTTATAAGCATACGGTAAAGCTTGATGCGGCTTGCGTAACCAAAACCAATGCCGTAAATTTTACCTATTTGCTCAATTAACTTAGTACCACGCCAAAGCACAGCCATCATATCCACCAGCGCAATGGGGCTCAGTGCAACTAATAAAGCTGACTCTGTTGCAAAACGGTTTATAAGCTTTTTAGCTTGCGTGTCTTGCGTTATAAGCAAGCTATTTGCGTAAAGCGTCATTATTTCTTTATCACTGTGATGCTGTGCAACTTGCTTTTTAAAGCTGTCAAAGTTATTAAGCTTTTGGTGCTTGTTTAGTTTTTCAAGCCACGGTAATGCGCCGCCTACTTGCTCGCTATTTAAAAGTCTGTCGGCTTCGTGGCGGTGTAACTGATTGCGTTTAAGGCTGCGCAACATTCTATATTCGCGCCATAACATGCGCCCAATAAGAAGCACACCACTTACCACAGCGGTTAAATACACACCGCCTAAAACAACCGACTGTTGAAATGCAAACACTAATGAATAAGCAAATTCAAGTAACACTAGTACTAAAAAGCTTATGGTAAACACCCCTTTAAGCGTTTGCCATTTTGACTTTTTATATACCGGCTCTAGGTCTATTTCATCTTCAATAAACTCTTCATCAGGTTCTTCAATATAGTCACTTTGACCTTGAGCCACTATTTTTGCGGGTACAAGCGTAGCTTCAATTTGTTCATCAGCTTGGGTATCAATTCGCCTACCTGCTTGAAAAGTTTGCTGTGTGTCGCTCATGATAATTTGTCTCCTAATAGATACTGCATCACATGATCAAGGCGAATATGTTTAAGTTGCTTGTCGGGGGCTGGCATAGGCGCAAACGACAAAAACTCAAAACCCTGCGCTGGCCACTCATTTTTATTAAGCATGCGGTTAGGTGGTTGTGGGGGTAAGTAGGTTAGCCAATCTTGCTCGTTAAGTGGCTTGCCGTAAATACACTCTAGCGTTTGGCCTTTATCGGTAACTTGGCGCGGCTGCGTTGCAGTAATTGACGACATAGCCATGGTTTCTATTTGTACGCCATCAAATTTTAAATAGTTAGTTTGCTCATGCACTAGCGAATCAAGTAGAAGTGCTAAGTCTTTGTGGTGCTTGGCACTTATGTGATCTGACTTATTAGCCGCGAAGAGTATTTTATCTATGTTGGGTTTAAATAAACGCTTAAAAAAGCCCGATTCGCCGTAATTAAAGTGAGCGAGTAATTGGTTGATTACGCTACTTTGCTCTTGTAGTGTTTCGTGGCCTTCGTTTAAAGCACTTAATACATCAACTAACACAATTTGGCGGTCAAAATGTTTAAAGTGCTCGTTATAAAAAGGCTTAACCACTTCTTTTACATAGGCATTAAAGCGCTTAATGAGATGCTCTAAATTAGACCCCGCAATAATATTATCGCTATTAACCTGCTTAAAATTAACAGGGAAAAACAATAATAGCGGCGCACCTTTTAAATCACCAGGCATAAGCATTCGCCCAGGTTGTAACATAGCTAGTTTAGTGTCTTTTTTGAGACCCACTAGCATATGTTGATAAAGTTCAGCAATTTGCGCAAGTACGCTCTCATCTACAGGCGCGTTTAAATCAAGCTGATCAAGCGCATTTAAAAATTCACTAGAGGTGTTCACACGCGGGTGCTGTAATAACAGCGGATATTGTTGCTCGCACCACTGGCTATAGCTTTGCTCAAGCATAGGTAAATCAAGTAGCCATTCACCTGGGTAGTCAATAATGTCTAAATACAGAGTAGATTGTGGTGAAAAGTGCCCACGTAACCCAGAGGCACTTTGGTATTTAATAGCCAAACGCAAGGTGTTAATACGCTCGGTTGATGCAGGCCATGTAGGCATCCCATCACTTGGGAGTAAAGCATTGAGTGCTCGCGGATAGTCAAACGTAGGGACCTTTAACGCCTCTTGCGGTACAACTTTAGTGGCTATGTGGCGCTGCTCTCGCATTACATCAAAAAAAGGGAGGTTTTTATCGTTAGCTTGTGTAGTCAACTGCTTTACTAGAGCTGTAATAAAGGCGGTTTTACCGCTACCGCTTAACCCAGTTACAGCCAATTTTACATGCTGATCTAAACTACGGTGAAGGGCTTTTTGGGCATTGCCTTTAATACTTTTAAAGGTCTTTTTAGCAAATGAAGTACGACTCATAATGGGCTAGCACTTCATTGATGCTTAATCACCGAACAAAGTGCTATTAAATCCTTTAAAGTTTGTTGATTTCACGGCTTACCGTAAACTCGCTTGAGGTAACATGGCGTTCCATATCCTGAAGGCGTGTATCTACTCGCGCTAAACGCTCTTTTAAATCTTGTAAAGCGCGGCGCGGTGGCTCACCCTTTTGCCATACTTTAAATTTTACCTCTAACGGATCGTCAGCTTTTGTTGAGCTGCTCGCATGTGCAGTCGTTGGCTCTTTTTTGTCTAATATAAACCACGCTGCAATATACGCTACCACAAACAATGGGCCACCTGCTAGCAGTACCGCACTAACAAATATAATGCGAACTAACCATAACTCCATATTAAAGTAGTCACTTAATCCCGCACATACTCCGGCTATTTTACCGCGTTGTGGGTCTCTTAATAATTCGCGTTTGGCATTCATACTTTGCGTCTCCATTGTGGTGACTCTTGGTCTAGCAATGCTTCAAGTGTTTCGACTCTATCAGCCATACGTTCAGCTTTGTGTGCTAGTTCTAATAACTGGCGATGTTCGTGTTCACTTAACCCTTGGCTTACTTGTTTTTTGCTACGGTAGTGTAAAATTAACCACAGTGGCGCAACAAAAATCATAAACAAGATAAATGGTGCAACTAGTATCTCTGGATCAAACATAACCCTCTCCTGACAATCCGTTCAAATATGTTAAGCAGTGGGGCACATTACATGCCCCTGCGTAAATTACTTATCAGCAAGCTTCTTTTTAAGTTCAGCTAGCTCATCATCAATTTTTTCATTTTTTTGTAAATCAGCAATTTCGTCTGCTAACGTTTGCTTACCTAAATCGTAAGACTCTATTTGAGATTCTAGTCCATCAATTTTAGTTTCGTAACGTTCAAAGCGATTAAGTGCATCTTCTACCTTCGAGCTATCAAGTGCTTTTTTCACTTCTAGGCGCGACTCAGCTGAACGCTGACGAAGAATTATTGCCTTTTGACGTGATTTAGCATCAGCTAACTTTTCTTGTAACGTGGTCACTTCTTGCTGAAGCTTCTCAATATGAGACTCTACATGCTCAAGTTCACCTTCAACAGCTGTCACTGCATCTGCCGACTTTTGCTTTTCGAGCAATGCTGAACGAGCTAAATCTTCGCGGTCTTTACTAAGTGCTAACTCAGCTTTTTCTTGCCAGTCACTTACTTGAACTTTAAGTGTATCTAGGCGGCGAACAATTTCTTTTTTCTCTGCCAGAGTTTTAGCTGACGTAGAGCGAACCTCTACTAGTGTATCTTCCATTTCTTGGATAATCAGACGCACCATTTTTTCTGGGTCTTCTGCTTTATCTAAAATGGCATTGATATTAGAATTAACAATATCTGCAAAACGTGAAAAAATTCCCATAACATTTACCTCTGTAATTAAAACTTAGTTAGTCTGCTTTAACTAGTATCAATATGCTTGCCAACTTTTTAAAAACTAAAATACACTGTATTTTCATTAAGTTAAACTAAATATACAAATTACTTTAGTTATTCATAATTATGAAATACACTAACAGTTAGTAAAAATGACTAAGACTTAGGGAATATGAGCCAATATCGCCAACAAGACAATTTACTGGGCCAATCAGACAGCTTTTTATCTGTGTTGGATCAAGTATCGCAGCTAGCTAATCTAGATAAGCCGGTGCTTATTATTGGCGAACGAGGCACAGGTAAAGAGCTTATAGCTGCCCGCCTGCATTTTTTATCTAAACGTTGGGATCAAAACTACGTAAAGCTAAATTGTGCTGCCTTGAACGAAAATCTGCTCGAAAGTGAATTGTTTGGTCATGAAAGCGGCGCATTTACGGGGGCCAGTAAACGTCACGAAGGCCGTTTTGAACGTGCTAACAGCGGTACACTATTTTTGGATGAATTAGCAAATACATCCGCCATGGTGCAAGAAAAACTCCTACGCGTTATAGAGTATGGTGAGTTTGAACGTGTTGGCGGCAAGCAAACTGTAAAAGTAGATACTCGCCTAGTATGCGCCACCAATGAAGACTTACCACACCTTGCTGAACAAGGTGAGTTTAGAAGTGATTTACTTGATAGATTAGCATTTGATGTAATAACGCTTCCCCCACTGCGTGAACGTCAAGACGATATTATGCTGCTTGCAGAGCAATTTGCGATGAACATGGCACGCGATTTAGAGTGGGAGCTATTCAGCGGGTTTACTCGAAGCGCTACAGAAACGCTTTTATCGTATAACTGGCCTGGTAATATTCGTGAGCTTAAAAATGTGGTTGAACGTAGCTTATATCGCCACGGAAGTGAACATATTCCCGTTCACCAGATTATTTTAGACCCATTCGAAAGTCCGTTTAGACCTAAAGCGCGTATTAAAGCACCAATAACCACTCAACATGTTAGTGCTGAGCCTGTTTCTGTTGCAGCGCCTGTAAACGTTTCTGAGCAAAAAGTTGAAGCCAATATTCAATTTCCTTGTAGCTTAAAAGAACGCTCAAATGAATTTGAAATAAATATGATTAACAAAGCGCTTGAGCACAGCCAATTTAATCAAAAGAAAACTGCAGAAGTCCTTGGTTTAACGTATCATCAATTACGTGGGTATCTAAAAAAATACAATTTGTTGGATCAACAATAGTTAGAGGTTATGCGTGTGCATAAATTTTTACTTGCTTTACTAGCAGGCACTTTAGTTGGCTGCTTAGATAGTGAAGAACGCGTTATTGAAGAAAAAAACCAAGGCTTGGTCTATTGCGCCGAGGCAAACCCTGTGTCGTTTAACCCACAAGTGACAACCACAGGCTCAACTATTGATATTATTGCCAATCAGCTTTATGACCGCTTAATAAGTATTGATCCGGTTACTGCTGAGTTTCAGAGCGAACTCGCAACAGATTGGAAAGTAAGTAAAGATGGTAAATCGGTCACCTTTACTCTTCGAAAAGACGTACCATTTCATACCACCGCGTACTTTACACCTAGCCGGACTTTTAACGCCGACGACGTAATTTTTACCTTTAGCCGCTTATTTGATGTGTACAACCCTTATCATTTTGTGGGTGATGCCAGTTACCCTTATTTTCAAAGTGTAGGCGTTGATCAGCTTATTCGTAAAATTGTTCGCGTGTCTGACCACCAAGTTAGATTTGAATTATTTAATGCTGAAAGTAGTTTTTTAGCTAACATGGCCACTGACTTTGCGGTTGTTTTATCGGCCGAGTATGCAATGAAACGTAAAGCTGCAGAGCAAGAAGAATTTTTTGATCAATACCCTGTAGGCACTGGTCCTTACATTTATCGTGAATATCGCCGTGATAATTTAGTCCGCTTTTACCGTAACCCCGATTATTGGAAACACGACGTTGCCCTTGAACAACTCGTTTACGACATTACCCCTAATGGCACAGCCCGAATCGCAAAACTCCTTACTAAAGAGTGCGACTTAGCCGCTCATCCTAGTAGTGCTCAGTTGAGTATTTTAGCCCAGCGTGAAGATATTAATATTGAAAAAGAAACCAACCTCAATGTTGGATACTGGGCTTTTAACACAGAACGCCCACCTTTTGACGACATTCGAGTTCGCAAGGCGCTTGCACATGCAATTGATACAGATAAAATAATGCAAGCGGTATATTACGGTAATGGAACACGTGCCGAATCGATGTTACCACCAACCTCATGGGCTTTTAACGCTCAAACAAGCATGCCATCATTTGACCCTGACCTTGCTAAAAAGCTACTCGCTGAAGCCGGCTTTTCTGATGGGTTTGATATGAATATTTGGGCCATGCCAGTGAGTCGTATTTATAACCCCAATGCACGTAAAATGGCTGAATTAATGCAAAGTGACTTACGCAAAGTAGGTGTTAACGTCAGTATTGTAGAATACGAGTGGAATACGTTTATTCAGCGAATTGGAGAGCACAGACACGATAGCGTGCTCCTCGGCTGGGCAGCAGATACGCCAGACCCCGATAACTTCTTTAGCCCGTTATTAAGCTGCTCAGCAACATTTAGTGGCAAAAACCCAGCCAATTGGTGCAATCCTAAATTTGATCTATTACTGGCGCAAGCACTCGATACAACAGACTTAAATATGCGAAAAAAATACTACGCAGATGTGCAGTCGCTTATCATGGATGAATTACCCTTGTTGCCCATTGCTCATGGGTTACGGTTTCAAGCAAGCAGTGCCGATGTAGACGGCATAGAGCTTGGCCCATTTGGGGCTATTTCGTTAGCCAATGCGAGGAAAAAGTAATGATCCTCGATTATATTTTACGCCGCCTTGGTTTATTACTTTTTATGCTGCTTATGCTCAGCATTTTTACATTTTCGTTGGCGTACTTATTCCCTGGTGATCCATTAAGTAATTTAAGTGGCGTTCCGAGTAATAATTTTTCTCAAAATACGCAATTAGAAGATAAATACTTTTATAACAGTAATTATTTTATGCAATACCTCGCCTTTTTAGGGCGAGTTTTTCAGGGTGATTGGGGATTATCGTTTGCCTCTGGCGACAATGTTTTTTCACATATTCTTGATTTATTACCAGCGACGTTAGAGCTAAGTGTCTATGCACTTATTGTGTCTATATTTGTTGGCGTGCCTGCAGGTATTATAGGCTCAGCGTATTACAATCGCTGGCCAGATAAGCTTATTAATTCAACCACCATTGTAGGCTATTCTATGCCTGTATTCTGGTTAGCTTTATTATTAATTATGATTTTTTCGCTCAAATTGGGGTGGTTTCCTATGTCGGGTAGAATGGGGCTTCTTTATGAAATTCCAGCAGCCAGCGGGTTTATGCTCATTGATATTATGCTTGCCGGCTTCCCGTATAAAGGAATGGCATTTGTAGATGCATTACACCACTTAACTTTGCCCACCATTGTGCTTGCCACATACCCAACCACCGTGCTTGTAAGATTTACCCGCGAATCAATGTTGAAAATAATGGATCAAAATTTTATTAAAACAGCACGCGCGAAGGGGTTAAACCGACGCCAATTAATCATGCATCATGCACTGCGCAATGCGCTTTTACCGGTAATTAAAAAAATTGGTTTGCAATTCAGTACACTAATAACGCTTGCTATGATCACCGAAGTTATTTTTTCGTGGCCTGGTATTGGCCGCTGGTTGATAGACAGCATTTACCAGCGCGACTTTCCTGCAATTCAGGGAGGCCTAATGGCTGTATCCTTATTTGTTATTTTAGCCACTATAACAACCGAACTTCTTTATAGTTTATTCGACCCACTCTCACGGAACCAAGCCCATGGCAAAGTTTAAGGTATTTTCTGAAGAGTCGAATAAATCGCCACTAGCGCGATTTTGGCGAAAATTTAAAAACAATCACCCTGCCCTTGTTGGTTTATGGGTGTTTTTGGCATTTGCCTTACTCGCTGCCAGCGCACCATTTTTAGCGCCTTATGGGGTAAACCAGCAGCACAGTGATGCGCTACTTATTCCACCCTCGTGGCGAGAAATGGGCGATGTGCGTTTTATTTTAGGCACTGATGATTTAGGACGTGATGTGTTGTCGCGTTTAATGAACGGCGCAACCTATACATTTGGTTTATCGGTCGTCGCTGCATTATTGACCACCATAATTGGTGTATTAGTCGGCACATTTGCTGGCATTAGTCGAGGTATGCGTTCAAGCTTTTTGAACCACTTACTTGATATCACTCTTTCAATACCGTCTTTATTATTGGCTATTATCATTATTGCAGTATTAGGCCCGGGCTTGATGAATACAGTATGGGCTATTATTTTAGCCTTACTACCGCAGTTTATTCACTCTATTAGAAACCTAATAGTAGAAGAGCTAAGCAAAGACTATATCACCGCGTTTAAGCTCGACGGCGCTTCAAATTGGCATATTATATCGCGCGGTATTTTTCCTAATATTTATGAACACATAGTGGTTATTTTTACTATGGCACTGTCTACGGCCATACTAGATATTTCTGCGTTGGGTTTTTTAAAGTTAGGCGCACAACCCCCAACCACTGAATGGGGTGCCATATTGGCAGAAAACCTTGGCCTAATTTATTTAGCACCTTGGACGGTTGCCTTACCAGGCGTATTATTATTTTTAGCGGTATTATCGACCAATTTAGTAGGCGATGGACTTAGACAAGTGCTAAAAGAGCGCAAGGCCGATTAAATGCAATTATTAGATGTTAGAAATTTAACCATTGAACTGCGCACTTCAGAAACAGTTATAAGAGCAGTTGATAGAGTTAGCTTTAGCTTAAAAGAAGGTGAAGTGCATGCGCTTGTAGGTGAGTCAGGCTCAGGTAAAAGCCTAATCGCAAAAGCAATAGTAGGTGTATTAAACGAACGCTGGAATATAACCGCTGATAGAATTCACTGGCGTGGTGTTGACCTAATGCGCCTAACTCCGGAGCAACGCAGACAAACGGTTAGCAAAGATGTTGCAATGATCTATCAAGATCCTAGCCGTTGCCTTGACCCTACAGCGAAAATTTTTAATCAAATTGCTGAAACCTTACCTGAAGTCGCTCGCAAGGGATTCTTTTTAAAACGAAATCGCGAACGAAAAGACCGCGTTAAAGCACTTATCCATAAAGTTGGTATTAAAAACCATGAAGCGGTACTAGACAGCTACCCTCATGAGCTCTCAGAAGGTGTGTGCCAAAAGGTAATGATTGCAATGGCAATTGCCCGAACACCTAAACTATTAATTGCTGATGAGCCGACTACAGCACTTGAGAGTACTACCCGTGCGCAAGTGTTTAGGTTATTAAAAAGCCTTAATCAACTCAAGAATATGTCTATTTTAATGATTTCACACGAGCTTGAAGAGATTGCTGATTGGTCTCATGGGATTCATGTTTTATATTGCGGGCAAATGGTTGAAGCAGGTCCAACTCATAAAATATTTAAGCAACCTCGCCACCCATACACACAAGCACTTTTGAAAAGCTTGCCAGATTACGAGCAAGGCTTGGCTCATAAAGAACCGTTTTATGCGCTTAAAGGTACTATTCCTACTTTACAACATTTACCAATTGGGTGCCGACTTGGGCCACGTTGCCCACAAGCACAAAAAGAATGTGTAGTTACACCTGCTCTCACTAAACACAGTGGGCACAGCTACGCTTGTCACTTTCCGCTTATAAAGGAGGTGAAGTAATGCAGCCTACTCTCAAAGTACAAGCGCTATCTAAAACATTTGATGTGCGAGCGGGTTTATTTAAACGCAAAAAATTTGAAGTGCTAAAAAACATTTCTTTTTGTATTGGTAAAGGTGAAACCATTGCCGTAATTGGTGAAACAGGCTCAGGGAAAAGTACGTTAGCTAAGTTACTTGCCGGTGCCGATAACGCAAACACTGGGCAAATATTACTTGAAGGCAATGTAATAGAAGATAACGGTATTCGTGATAACCAATGTCGTCACATTAGAATGATTTTCCAAGACTCAGGGGCGTCGTTAAACCCAGGTTTAACTATTGGCGACATGCTTGATGATTGCTTGCAATACAATACGGACTTTGATGAAGAAGAGCGCTCAGAAAAAATAAATACAACACTCTCTAAAGTTGGATTGCTAGTCGATCACCAACATTACTATCCACATATGTTCAGTGTTGGCCAATTACAACGTGTGGCTTTTGCCAGAGCGCTTATTTTAGATCCTAAAGTGATGGTACTCGATGAAGCCGTATCGTCTTTAGACCCTTCTATACGTGCCCAAATAGTAAATTTATTACTCAAGTTACAACGTGAAACGGGTTTAACTTATGTCATGATCACCCATCACCTTAGTTTAGTACGCCATATTAGTGATCAAGTCATTGTGCTAGATAAAGGCGAGGTGGTTGAGTATGGTTTAACAGAAAATGTATTTAATAACCCTCAGTCAAAAATAACGCAGCGTCTATTAAGCTGTTAATGCAATTTTTTGTTATGTAAGTGCATTTTAGAAGGTCTTGTTATTAACTTTTACTTTTTAACAAGGCCACTCCATGCTCAAACACACTACTTAGTATTACTCCCCTACTGATTTTATCAGCCTCTGCTATTCCCGAGCCCTCTAACATAGTTAAAAACTGGGTTGGCGGAATTGATCATTTAGGTTTAACTGTTTCAGATTTAAATTCATCTAAAGTGTTTTTTACTGATGTGCTTGGTTTTAAAGTGCTGGGAAATGATCCAACTTATCCTGCGTACTTTTTATCTAATAAAAAAACAACCATTACATTGTGGCGAATTAAGAATAATGAAAAACGTGTAGAGTTTAATCGAGCAGAAAATGTGGGCCTACACCATTTAGCACTCAGTGTTGAGAGTATTGAAAAGTTAAGCAGGCTGCATAAGCACTTAAAAATGCAGAATAATATTACTATAGAATTTGCACCAGAGAATTTAGGTAAAGGCCCTGCGCAGCACATGATGATAAGAGAGCCTAGCGGTAACCGTATTGAATTTATTGCAAGGCCTATCTAGCGCCCTAAAATGATTGGTATTATTACGCAGTGGTATAAGCACACCCGAATTTAAAGCAATAAAAAAGGCGCTCAGAGGCGCCTTTTTTAATAACCAAAACTAACTTATTCAGCAGCTTGTTCAACTACTGGTAAATTAAGTTCAGCTTTAGCTTTAAGCGACTCTATGAAAACCATATAGTTTTTGTTTGCTTGAGCCATTGTAATGCTTTGTTTAGCTTGTGGGTCAATATCAGCCGTTACTGTAGCATCTGTCACTGAGTTAAGTGCAACAATCGCTGCATCACCGTTATTTAAGTCAACAACATCTACCACTGCAGTGTCTGCTGGGTGAGCCATTTTAAATGCCTGAGTAACAATCGCTGGCGAGACAGCAAAACTTTGACGATTTAGTTGTGACTCTTGACGAAGCGTTAAACCTTGCTCAGTTGCAATATCATTCAAACTTTTACCTGCTTGAATTTCAGCAAACAAACTACGCGCTTTATCTTTGGCAAGCTCAGAGGTCTTGTCATTTACCAAGCGTGTTTTAATCTGTTCACTTACATCACTTAAAGGTTTGGTTGACGCTGGCTGATGCTCGTTAATACGCACGATAACAATGTGCTCATCGCCCAACTCAATAACTTCAGAGTTAACTTTGTCTTCAAGTAAGTCAACAGATGTTAGTGCAGTAATAACAGCCGGTGTATTTAACGGCTCAGGTAAAGCGTTCAATGCTAAAAGAGGGGTTGACTGAACTTCTAGTTCAGCAACTTCTGCTGCATCATCTAAACGATCTGAAATTTCAAACGCAATTGCACCCATTTCGGTTTGCTTATCGTAAAATGCATCAATTTTTTCAGCACGCTCTAATTCAGCACGTAAGTCCGCTTTTACATCATCAAATGGTTTAACTTGTTGTGCCTGAATATCAGTCAGTTTAATGATGTGATAACCGAACTCTGACGCAACCACTTCTGAAAAATCACCTTTCGCTTCAAGTGAAAATGCTGCATCTTCAAATGCAGGATCCATTACATCACGTTCAATCCAATCAAGGTCACCGCCCATCTCTGCGCTAACGATATCATCAGATGAAGACTCTGCGAGTTCAGCAAAGTCTGCACCTTGTTGAAGCTCAGCATAAAGCGCATCAACTTTAGCTTTAGCTGCATCATCGTCTTCACTATTATCTATTAATATGTGAGACACACGACGTTTTTCAGGCTCAACATATTGCGCCTTATTTTGCTCATAAGACGCTTTCACATCTTCTTCAGTCACTGAACCAACAACTATATTTTCAGCTTTCAATTCGACATAGTTCACCGAGATAAGTTCTGGTGATAAAAACTGCGATGCATTTAGGTCATAGTAATCTGAAACTTCTTGCTCTGATACTTCAACATTATCTGCAAGTGACTCTTTATTAATTACTAAGTAATCAATGCTACGAGTTTGTTGTTGAAGAGCAATAGCACTTTTAAGCTCGCTTTCAAGCGCAAAGTCTGTGCCTGCAACTGCTGATACTAACTGACTGCGTGTCATGTCTTCGCGAAGGTATTCACGAAAAGTATCTGGTTGGAAGTTCATTTGACGAATTACTTGTAAATAACGATCGTTATTAAATTTATCGCCAAGTTGGAAGTAAGGCAATTCTAAAATTGTTTTACGAACTGTATCATCGCTTACGCGAAGGCCTAATTCTGCCGCTAACTGTGATTGCAATTCTTGTTGTACTAAACGGTCAATTACACCTTGACGAATTTGTGCCATATAATTTGGATCTGCAGCAATTTGTGTAAAGTACTCACCAAATTGTTGCTCTAAACGATTACGTTCGTTTTGGTACGCGCGGTTAAATTCCGTTTGGCTAATTTTAACTCCGTTTACTTCAGCAACAGGTTGTTCCGTGGTTTGACCTAGGTAACTACCGATCCCTGCTAAAGCAAAAGATAAAATCACCGCGCCTAAAATTATTTTGGCTACAGGTCCTTGCGAACCTTCTCTGATTTTCTCAAGCATTTGTTTATCTCTTTTTGATCAAGGCTCAATACCTTGTCACATGTAAAAAAAGCGTATCTTACCAGATACGCTTTTTCACTTGAAGTAACTAGCGGTAAAGTTACTCAATTCAACTGTTAGGCTGATTAAGTAACTTTACTTTCGCCATAACTAATCTGTTTAAACTATTGATTAGTTTACTGCGTCTTTAAGCGCTTTACCGGCTTTGAAAGCTGGAATGTTTGCAGCAGCGATTTGAATAGTTTCACCAGTTTGTGGGTTACGGCCAGCTCGTGCAGCACGTTCACGTACTGAGAAAGTACCAAAACCAACAAGTGCAACTGAGTCGCCATCTTTAAGCGCGCCAGATACAGATTCGATGAATGAATCAAGTGCACGACCTGCAGCCGCTTTAGAAATGTCAGCATCAGCTGCGATTTGATCGATTAATTGAGATTTATTCACAATATCATCCTCTTTCATTGTTATTATCAAGAGCGATGGTTTTTTAAACTAACATCACTTTTTTGAAAATTTTAGAGCAAACTTGTAATGCTCACATGATTATATTTTTCTTGAGCCTAGGCCACATAAGGCCTAGGCTTGAAAACCAGTGCTTAACTTATCATACCGTTTAGATTTGAAAAGCCCTAAAAAGCACTTTTTTTACGTTTTTTACTGCTTTTTCTCTGTTTCGACTGAAAAACTCTCAACAGGATGTACCAAAGCAAGTTTTAACACCTCATCAATCCATGTAACTGGGTGAATATCAAGACCTGCCAGTACGTTATCTGGGATCTCTTTTAAGTCACGTTCGTTAATTTTTGGAATAATAACGGTTTTTATTCCACCACGGTGCGCAGCTAGTAACTTCTCTTTTAAGCCACCAATAGGCAGAACTTCACCACGAAGCGTTATTTCGCCAGTCATAGCAACATCAGCTTTAACTGGATTACCTGTTAAACTCGACACCAGACCAGTCACCATGGCTGCACCAGCACTTGGGCCATCTTTTGGTGTTGCACCTTCAGGAACGTGAACATGAATGTCACGCTTTTCATAAAAATCACTGTTAATGCGAAAAGTATCAGCACGATTACGCACAACGGTCATTGCTGCTTGAATCGACTCTTGCATTACATCGCCAAGTGAACCGGTGTAAGTCAATTTACCTTTTCCTGGCACGGCTGCACATTCGATTGTCAGTAAATCACCACCAACCTCAGTCCATGCAAGACCTGTAACTTGACCAATTCGATCACCATCTTCTGCTTTACCATAGTCAAAACGTTGAACGCCTAAGTACTCTTCTAAATTATCTTGATTAATAGTCACCGTTTTAGTATCTTTTTCAATCAGAATATTTTTAACAGCTTTGCGGCACAACTTAGAAATTTCTCGCTCTAGATTACGGACACCCGCTTCACGTGTGTAATAGCGAATAATGCCGATAATTGCACTATCGTCTATTTCAATCTCGTTGTCTTTTAAGCCATTACGCTTTACTTGCTTAGTGATCAGGTGCTCTTTTGCAATATTAAGCTTTTCGTCTTCTGTATATCCTGACAAACGAATAACTTCCATACGGTCTAAAAGAGGACCAGGGATGTTAAAACTATTCGAAGTAGCGACAAACATAACATCCGATAAATCAAAATCTACTTCAAGATAATGATCAGCAAAATGGCTGTTTTGCTCAGGATCCAGTACTTCTAACAATGCTGAAGCTGGGTCGCCGCGCATATCTGAAGACATTTTGTCGATTTCATCTAACAAAAATAGTGGGTTTTTAACCCCTACTTTTGTCATGTTTTGAATTAGCTTACCAGGCATAGAACCAATATACGTTCGACGATGGCCTCGGATTTCGGCTTCATCACGAACACCGCCTAACGCCATACGAATATACTTACGGCCAGTAGAACGAGCAATAGACTGACCAAGTGATGTTTTACCGACACCTGGAGGTCCTACAAGGCACAAAATTGGCCCTTTAAGCTTGTTAGTACGCTGTTGTACCGCTAGGTACTCTAAAATACGTTCTTTTACTTTATCAAGACCATGGTGTTCGCTGTCTAATATTTTTTGTGCACCAGCCAAATCTTTTTTAACTTTTGAACGTTTTTTCCATGGCACGTTAATTAATGTGTCGATGTAAGAACGTACAACCGTTGCCTCAGCGGACATTGGCGACATCATCTTAAGTTTATTAAGTTCTGTCGTGGCTTTTTCTTGTGCTTCTGATGACATACCCGATTCTTCAATACGCTTTTTGAGCGCTTCAAACTCATCAGGAACATCATCAAGTTCACCAAGCTCTTTTTGAATGGCTTTCATCTGCTCGTTGAGGTAATACTCGCGCTGAGATTTTTCCATCTGCTTTTTAACGCGGGTACGAATTTTCTTCTCAACCTGCAATAAGTCGATTTCACCTTCCATCAGGGCCATTAGGTATTCTAAGCGCTCTGTCACGCTTGAAATTTCTAGCACTTTTTGTTTTTCAGGCACTTTTAACGGCATATGCGCAGCCATTGTGTCTGCAAGTCGCGCTGGTTCATCAATACCTGATACCGAAGTGAGCACTTCTGGTGGAATTTTTTTATTGAGCTTTACATAGCCTTCAAATTGGCTAATTGCGCTTCGAATAAATACATCTTGCTCTTGTTCATCAATTAAATCTGATTCAATAAATTGAGCATCGGCAACAAAAAACTCGTCGTTATCAACGAAGTCTTTGATTTCAGCGCGCTGTGTGCCTTCTACCAATACTTTTACTGTTCCGTCAGGGAGTTTTAATAATTGAAGTACAGTTGCAATAGTACCAATGCGATAAATATCATCTTGCTCTGGTTCGTCTACAGTTGCATCTTTTTGTGCAACCAAGAAAATTTGTTTGTCTTTATCCATTGCCGCTTCAAGGCATTTTATTGATTTTTCACGGCCTACAAAAAGCGGGATCACCATGTGTGGGTACACCACAACATCGCGCAGTGCTAGCACTGGGATTTCGACTTGGTCGGTTCTCTCAAGCGTCATTATATTTCTCTTCGCACTTCATTTATTTAAAAGATTACTCAAGTATATGGGGATAACCACATTAAAGTTCAACAATTTTCCCCGACTCGTTTAAATTAATTATAAAAAAAGGAGCCCTAGGCTCCTTTTTAATGCAAATAGCTTAAAAACTATTCAGATGCTGCTTTATCTTGATTATTATTTTCATATATCAAGATTGGATCAGACTCACCTTTAATTACCGTTTCGTCAATAACTACTTTGCTGACATCATCCATAGATGGAAGTTCGTACATGGTATCTAGTAAAATACCTTCTACGATAGAGCGAAGACCACGTGCACCGGTTTTACGAACCATCGCTTTGTGAGCGATAGCAGATAAAGCATCATCACGGAACTCAAGCTCTACATCTTCCATACCAAACAACACTGAGAACTGTTTAGTAATCGCGTTTTTAGGCTCACTTAGAATCTGTACGAGTGCAGCTTCATCTAGCTCTGTGAGTGTAGCAACTACAGGTAAACGGCCAATAAATTCAGGTATTAAACCGTATTTCACTAAGTCTTCAGGCTCTACGTCTTTAAACGTCTCGCTTAAAGAACGCGTTTCTGCAGACTCTTTAACACTAACGCCAAAACCAATGCCAGTATTTTTATGGCTACGTTGCTCAATTACTTTATCAAGCCCTGAAAACGCACCACCACAAATAAACAAGATCTTAGACGTATCTACTTGTAAAAATTCTTGCTGTGGGTGTTTGCGTCCACCTTGAGGAGGCACAGAAGCAATCGTACCCTCAATCAGCTTAAGTAATGCTTGTTGCACACCTTCACCCGACACATCGCGCGTGATTGATGGGTTATCTGATTTGCGAGAAATTTTGTCTATTTCATCAATGTATACAATGCCACGCTGTGCTTTTTCCACATCGTAGTCGCATTTTTGCAATAGTTTTTGGATGATATTTTCTACATCCTCGCCCACGTAACCGGCTTCGGTAAGTGTCGTTGCATCAGCCATTGTAAACGGTACGTCAAGTAAACGAGCCAGCGTCTCTGCTAGTAATGTTTTACCACTACCAGTCGGACCTATTAGCAAAATATTACTTTTGCTAAGCTCAATATCTTGCTTGGTTGATTGATTACGAAGACGTTTGTAATGGTTGTAAACAGCAACAGACAATACTTTTTTCGCATGGTCTTGGCCGATAACGTAGTCGTCTAGGTGTTTTCGAATTTCTTTTGGAACAGGTAGTTTATCAGACGAGTCATGCTTAGGAGCAATATCTTTGATCTCTTCCCTGATAATATCGTTACACAACTCTACACATTCATCACAAACGTATACTGAAGGGCCTGCAATTAATTTGCGTACTTCGTGCTGGCTCTTGCCACAAAAAGAGCAGTATAACAATTTATTACTTTTGTCGCCGTCTGTAGGAGTGTCAGACATTCAGCTACCTCATCTTATTACGTTGGCCACCAAAATTTATGGTGGCTATTTCAATACGCTTAACTATAACAAAATTTATTGTTTTTCGCATAGTAACTAAAAGTGATTAACAGGTCCCCTGCTCACCAAGCGCTTACTTTTTATCGCGATTTGCAAATACTGAGTCAACTAAGCCGTACTCTACAGCTTCTGAAGCGCTCATGAAGTTGTCACGATCAGTATCTTTTGAAATCACATCTAACGGCTGACCCGTGTGTTCTGCCATTAAGCGATTTAGCTTATCTTTAATAGATAGTATTTCTTTGGCGTGTATTTCAAAGTCAGACGCCTGACCTTGGAAACCACCTAAAGGTTGGTGGATCATTACACGTGAGTTAGGTAAGCAAAAACGTTTACCTTTAGCACCAGCGGTAAGCAAAAATGCCCCCATGCTCGCTGCTTGTCCTACACAAATAGTACTCACATCAGGTTTGATAAAGTTCATTGTGTCGTAAATTGCCATACCAGCAGTTACTGAGCCACCCGGTGAATTTATGTATAAGAAAATATCTTTATCAGGGTTCTCTGATTCTAAAAATAGCATTTGCGCTAAAATTAGGTTTGCCATGTTGTCTTCAACTTGGCCTGTTAAAAAAATAATACGCTCTTTTAAAAGTCGCGAATAAATATCATACGAGCGCTCACCTTTTGGTGTTTGCTCAACAACCATAGGGACCAATGCATTTAGGGGATCTGTAATACCAGTATTCATACTTATTTAATTCCTTATGCGCTTATACTTATCCTTATTATAAGGAAGCATAGTTATCGTTTTTCGCAAATTAAGAGCCAAAAACTAAAAATGGCCCGGGCACGCTGTTTAAACAGTGTAACACGAGCCATTTAATCGTTAGCGAGAGCTTAAGTCAATGACTTATTAAGCACCTTGCTGCGGATTCATGATGTCATCAAATGCTTTTTCAACGTCTGAAACATTTGCTTTAGCTAAAATAGCTTCAACAGCTTGCTCTTCCATTGCAACATTACGCATTTGTTGCATAAGTTGATCATTTGCTTTGTAGTATTCTACTACTTCAGTTGGATCTTCGTATGCAGAAGCCACTGTTGCAATTAATGCTTCAACTTTAGCATCATCAACTTTAATGTCGTTAGCTTTGATTACTTCGCCTAATAAAAGACCAGTTTTAACGCGTGTTACAGCTTGCTCATGGAACAATTCAGCTGGAAGCTCAGGCATGTTTTTAGCGTCGCCGCCAAAACGTTGAGCTGCTTGCTGACGTAATGCGTCAACTTCTTGATCAACAAGTGCTTTTGGCACTTCAATTTCGTTGTTTTCTAAAAGACCTTTTATTGCTTGGTCTTTAACGTTAGCTTTAACCGCTTGGTCAAGTTCACGCGTCATGTTCTTTTTAACTTCTTCTTTAAGCGCGTCTACGCCGCCTTCGGTAACACCGAATTTAGTTGCAAACTCTTCGCTTAATTCAGGAAGCTCTTGCGCTTCTACTTTTTTCACTGTGATAGTGAATTGAGCTGCTTTACCTTTAAGGTTTTCAGCATGGTAATCTTCAGGGAATGTTACATCTGCAACAACTTCTTCGCCTGCTTTTTTACCAACGATGTTATCTTCAAAACCTGGGATCATACGACCTTGACCAAGCTCTAATGGGAAGTCATCAGCTTTACCGCCTTCAAATACTTCACCGTCGATAGTACCTACGAAATCAACTGTTACACGGTCACTTTCGCCGGCAGCTGTATCAACTTCAGCCCATTCTGCGTGTTGCTTACGAAGAGTTTCTAGCATGTTTGCTAAGTCTTCGTCAGTTACTGTTACCGCTGGTTTTTCAACAGCAATTTTGTCTAAACCTTGAACTTCAACTTCAGGGTAAACTTCAAATGTAGCTGAGAATTCTAAGTCTTTACCTGCTTCAAGTGATTTAGGAGCGAATGAAGGCGCGCCAGCAGGGTTAATTTTTTCAGCAACGATTGCTTCAATGTAGTTACGTTGCATTACTTCGCCAGCAACTTCTTGACGAACTGCAGCGCCAAAACGCTTGTTAATTACAGATACAGGTACCTTACCAGCACGGAAACCATCTATACGCTGTGTTTTTGACAGTTGTTGTAGGCGTTTTTTTACTTCGGTCTCAACGTTCTCTGCAGGAACGGTGATAGTTATACGGCGCTCAAGGCCTTGGGTCGTCTCAACAGAAACTTGCATGATTTACCTCAATATTCAATTTTGGCGACTGTTCGCCTTCCTTACAAACAAAGTGATCTGCATGAGTCTTGATAAAGTTTAAGCGATTTTTCACACTTAAAAGCATCCGTCGCTACCATGAGATACCATTGCTGCTTTGCCCTTAGGGCACTATGTTAAACAATAGACGCGGCATTATAACCTAATATTTATGATAGTCGAGTATGGGGGGCAATTATTTGGGATAGATTGGGTACTACAGCACCTAACCGAGTAAAAAACAGGCTAACCGTTGTTTTCAGAGGTTTAAGTGAGTTTTATTTATAGCAATAGAAAAATAGATTTAAAAAAATACAGAGGAGTTGTAAATAAGAAAATGGTCGGCGATGCAGGATTTGAACCTGCGACCCCTTGGACCCAAACCAAGTGCGCTACCAAACTGCGCTAATCGCCGACATTGAAGGCTAAGCTTCTTTTTTCATACTGAACAATTAAACAGAGCGTTTAAAACCACTTTGAGAAAGTGGTCGGCGATGCAGGATTTGAACCTGCGACCCCTTGGACCCAAACCAAGTGCGCTACCAAACTGCGCTAATCGCCGATATTCTTGTAAATGGGGTGACTGATGGGGCTCGAACCCACGACAACCGGAATCACAATCCGGGGCTCTACCAACTGAGCTACAATCACCGCTATATTTACATGTTTTCAAATGGCGCACCCAGAAGGATTCGAACCTTCGACCGACGCCTTAGAAGGGCGTTGCTCTATCCAGCTGAGCTATGGGCGCATCGAAAACTTCATAGTTTACCAATAAGCTATTCGATTATAATTAAATTATAAAAAAATGGTCGGCGATGCAGGATTTGAACCTGCGACCCCTTGGACCCAAACCAAGTGCGCTACCAAACTGCGCTAATCGCCG
>NZ_NTLW01000114.1:0-6400 GCF_002632075.1 Pseudoalteromonas sp. ESRF-bin5
GTATTAGAAGAGGGTTTAGACGGTTGAGCTTGAGATTTCTTGACCCATGCTCTAAGTGTTTCTGGGGTACATCCCAGTTTATCTGAAATCGATACTAGCGCAGCCCAAAGAGAAGGGTATTCATGCTGTTGTGTGGTAACAAGCCTAATTGCACGTTCACGAAATTCTGATGTATAGCGATTTGATTTTTTCATAGTTCCAGTTTCTCAAGTTATTGAGTCTCTGGCAAACACGGGGCGATTCAGTTAGGTTTAATAATTGATTCTGCATTAGTCGACTTTGTCAGTGTGGAAAATAAGCAACAACGCCAAGTGTGTAGGAAGGTGAGTAAAAGTTTAAAAGAGTGCGTAGAACTAGATAAGCCAGAACTACACACTAACGAGGCTACGCAGTTAAAGACTGACTATGAAATAATAAGTGTTGGTCAATAAAACTACTTATAAAGAAGTAACTATGATCGTAACCTTCTTGCATTTCCAGCGTTAACGGGTAACTCTTATCGTGAGCGATAGCCACTAGGTTGTGTGGTTTAAGTTGCTCATCTAAAAAGCCATCGGCATCACCTTGCGATACTAGCATAGGTAAGTAGTCGTCCTGCTTTGCTAGTTTCATAAGCTCGCAGGTATCGTATTGTGCCCAAAGTGATTTATTGTCACCTAAATAACCAGTAAACGCTTTTGTGCCCCATGGGCAATTTATTGGGTTAACGATTGGGCTAAACGCAGATGCGCTTACATAGGCTTGTGGGTTTTTAAGTGCAACCATTAAAGCACCGTGCCCACCCATAGAATGACCACTAATGGCTTTAGTACTTGTTACCGGAAAATGCTGTTCAATAAGTGCTGGTAGCTCATCAACTACATAGTCGTACATATTAAAATGTGTGTTGAAGGGCGCTTGCGTAGCATTAACATAAAAACCAGCACCTTGAGCAAAGTCATAACTATCTTCATTGGGTACTTTATCGCCACGCGGGCTTGTATCCGGTGCCACTATCGCAATACCCAGCTCAGCAGCTTTTTTAAACGCGCCCGCTTTTTGCATAAAGTTTTCGTCGGTACAGGTTAAACCCGATAGCCAATAAAGCACAGGGACTTTGTTTGTTTCACTTGCACCTGGTGGTAAAAATACCGCAAAACGCATTGTGCAATGGGTACTTGTTGCAGCGTGAGTGTATTGCTTATGCCAACCACCGGCTACTTTTGTACTTGAGATATTCTCTAACATAATAATCCTTAAAAGCCGTAAACGTTCAAGTATTACGGCTTTTTATCAAGTCGCTTACTAAGTGCTTATTAGTAATGAATTACAGTACGAATACTCTTGCCTTCGTGCATTAAATCAAATGCATCGTTAATTTCTTCAAGGCTCATTGTATGAGTAATAAAGTCGTTTAAGGCAAATTCGCCTGCCATATAGCGCTCAACTATTTCAGGAAGTTGCGAGCGACCTTTAACGCCACCAAATGCGCTACCACGCCATACACGACCGGTAACAAGCTGGAAAGGACGAGTTGAAATTTCTTGGCCAGCACCGGCTACACCAATAATTACCGATTCCCCCCAACCTTTATGACAACACTCAAGGGCAGAGCGCATTAAATCAACGTTACCAATACATTCAAATGAGTAATCAACGCCGCCGTCAGTCATTTCAACAATCACTTCTTGAATTGGCTTGTCGAAATCTTTAGGGTTTATTAAGTCGGTTGCGCCAAGTTTAGTGGCAAGGTCAAATTTACTGGTGTTAATGTCTACACCAATAATACGACTCGCGCCTGCCATTTTTGCACCAATAATGGCCGATAAACCAATGCCACCAAGGCCAAATATAGCGACTGTATCGCCTTCTTGAACTTTAGCTGTGTTAGTTACAGCACCCATACCGGTTGTAACCCCACACCCTAATAAACAAATTTCTTCAAGCGATGCTTCTTTGTTTACTTTGGCGAGTGAAATTTCTGGGAGTACTGTGTACTCAGAAAATGTAGACGTACCCATATAGTGGTAAATTGGTTGGCCGTCTTTAAAAAAGCGCGTTGTGCCGTCTGGCATTAAACCTTTACCTTGTGTTTCGCGTACTGCAGAGCAAAGGTTAGTTTTGCCTGATGTACACATTTTACACTCACCACATTCAGCGGTATAAAGTGGAATTACATGATCCCCCACTTCAACACTTGTTACACCTTCGCCAACGGCATAAACAACGCCTGCGCCTTCGTGGCCTAAAATAGCTGGGAATATACCTTCTGGATCTTCACCTGATAACGTAAATGCATCGGTATGACAAACACCAGTAGCAGTAATTTTTACCATTACTTCGCCTTTTTTAGGCATCATTACATCAACTTCTTCAACGCTTAAAGGTTGGTTAGGGCCCCAAGCAATCGCCGCTTTTGATTTAATAAAATCAGACATGTGTTTATCCTTAGTAGTGTTATTTAATATCAATTGTAGACCCATTTTGTTTGGGTGATGGGACTATTGTATTTGTTTCTCATATAATGATAATCTCTTATTTATTAAAACACTTTTACAGTATGGTAATAATGGCGCGTTGGGATGGGATTGACGAATTTATAGCAGTCGGTGAGGAAGGAAGCTTTACTGCTGCAGCTAGGATATTGGGCCTTTCGGTTGCGCATATTAGCCGTCATGTAACCGCCCTTGAGCAACGTTTAAATACCCAGCTTTTAACGCGCACCACACGAAAAGTTGTTCTTACCAAAGAAGGTGAGTTTTTTTTACACCAAATAAAACACTTACAGCATGCAATGGACGATGCTACGCAGGGCCTTGCATCACATCAAACAACCCCTAAAGGAAAAATTAAACTAACAGCCCCGGTAATGTTCGGCGAAACCTTTATTATGCCTATTGTGCACAATTTTATGCACGATCACCCCGATGTTGAAGTTATTGCAAACCTAAGTAACGAACAAGAAGATTTACTTGAAGGCGGGTTTGATTTAGCAATCAGGTTAGGCCATTTAAAAGATTCGAGCTTAAAAGCGCGAAGGTTAAGTGATCGGCGCTTTATTATGTGTGCATCGCCTGCTTATTTAAGGCGCTTTGGTGAGCCACATACCTTAGGTGAGCTACATAACCACCAGTGTTTAGTAGGTAATAGTAGTTATTGGCGTGTAAACGAAAATGAGCGTGAAAAACACATTAAAATTGCTGGCAGATTACATTGCAACAGTGGTTGGGCACTTGTTGATGGCGCTAAAAAAGGCTTAGGTATTGTGCAACTCCCTGATTATTATATAGATAATGAGCTTAATAGTGGTGAGTTAGTGCCTATTTTAACGTCTTACCAACCCAAGCAAGAAGGTGTGTGGGGGGTTTATCCACCACGTCAGTTTGTAGCTACCAATGTACGTGTATTGCTAGACTATTTAGTTGCTGGCCTTAAAGAATAAATTGCACTAAATAAATTGCTGAAAAATCATCCAAGTCTCAGATTTATAAATTATTTCTTACATTTATGGTCATATTCAATTGTGCTAACTTCGTGCTACTATAACCCCACACTTTTAGCATAAATGTTTTAAATTATATGTTTCAACCGGTTAGCTTATTTATAGGACTTAGATACAGCCGCTCCTCAAAAGGGAATGCGTTTATATCGTTTATTTCTTTTTTTTCTATTGCCGGTATTGCTATTGGTTTAATGGCTTTATTTACTGTAAGCAGTGTAATGAATGGGTTTGAGCATAGCTTAAAAACTAATATGCTTGGCCTTATTCCGCACATTGAAGTTAAATCTGATCAGCACACCCCAGAGCAAATAACGAGTTTAAAGGCAGCTCTTACTAAATCGTCTTATGTGAAACATGTTAATTTGTATCGCCAAGGCGAAGCTATTTTGCAAACCAATAAAGATCTTCACGGTGTATTACTGCAAGGTTTATATGACAATAACGGTGCGTTATACAAAGTTACTGAGAAAATAGTACAAGGCAATTGGCAAACAGTACTTAATAGTAATTATAACATTGCTATAAGCCGCTATTTGAGTCGGAAGTTAGGTGTTGGTTTAGGTGATAAACTTCGTGTGATCATGCCAAATGCATCTACTTATACTCCTTTGGGGCGTGTGCCTAGCCAGCGTTTATTTAAAGTTGCAGCAATATACGAAACGGGCTCTGAAATAGACATGGCACTCGCTTTCACAAGTGGGCCATCGCTTCAGCGTGTTTTAAAGTTAAATAAAAATGTTGCCCCAAATTTAAGTGTGTCACTTTTTGAACCCTTTGAATTGGACGAATTTACGGACGCAAGCCAACTTATATTAAAAGGTTACAACTATTCAGATTGGCGAAGCAGCCAAGGCACTTTATTTGCCGCAGTAGCAATGGAAAAGCGGATCATGTCCATGTTACTTGCACTTATTGTACTGGTCGCTGTGTTTAATATTGTATCTGCCTTAACAATGATGGTGAGTGAAAAACAAGGGGAAGTTGCGATACTTCAAACACTTGGGCTTACACCATCGCAGGTGCAAAAAGTATTTATGGTTCAAGGTCTTTACAATGGCGTTATTGGAACATTAATCGGCGCTTTTTTTGGGGTGCTACTGAGTTTATACATAAATGAGCTTCTTGAATTAGTTGGCCTGAGTCTACTTGCTGGCATTGAACTACCTGTGAAATTTGATGTGCTTAGTTTAGTAATAATTGCGTTTGCCAGTATTGCTATGAGCTTTTTAGCTACCTTATATCCTGCGCGCAAAGCCGCAAAAGTAAAACCAGCAGAGGTATTGCGTTATGAATAATTTAGTAATTAGTTGTGAAAATTTAAGCAAAGTATACCAAGATGGCAACAACCAAGTTGAAGTGCTAAAGGGCGTGGATTTAGCGCTACAGCAAGGTGAAATGCTTGCTATTGTAGGTAGTTCTGGTTCTGGTAAAAGTACGCTTTTGCATATACTCGGTACGCTTGATACTGCCACTGCAGGTATTGCGAAAATTAAAAATCAAGAAGTTGCTAAGTTATCTCGTACTGAACAAGCAGCTTTTAGAAACCAAAATTTAGGTTTCATTTATCAGTTTCACCATTTATTGATGGAGTTTAGTGCTGTAGAAAATGTAGCAATGCCTTTGCTAATAAAAGGCTTAACGGCAAAAGAAGCAAAAGTACAGGCGCTCGACATGCTTGAAAAAGTGGGTCTTGCACATCGAAGTGATCATAAACCTTCTGCACTTTCAGGAGGAGAGCGTCAACGAGTTGCTATTGCCCGTGCTTTGGTTACTAAACCTGCGTTGGTTCTTGCTGATGAGCCAACAGGTAATTTAGACAAGCAAAATGCGATTAAAATTTATGATTTAATAAATGAGCTAAACCAGAGTTTAAACACGAGCTTTGTAGTGGTAACTCATGATTTAGAGCTTGCTGATAAACTAGGTAAAATAGCTTATTTAGATGACGGTAAACTATCGGTAAAAGAGTCACAATATGTTGCTTAGTGCATTTTTAAGTAAACGTTTTAGAGCATACTCAGGTCATAAAGACGAAAAAAACGGGTTTGTTAGTTTTATAGCTAAAGCGTCTACTATAGGTATTTTATTGGGGGTCGCTGTTTTAATTGTTGCCCTTTCAGTAATTAATGGCTTTGAACAACAATTAGTCCATCGTTTACTAAGCGTAGTACCTCAGGTTGAATATGTTGCACCAAGCAGACCTATTGCTAATTGGCAGCTAAAAGTAGCTAATATAGAAAGTCAGCCGCATGTAACGGGAGCAGCCCCATTTATCGCGGTTAATGGTATGGCGCAGTATAAAAGCCAATTAAAAGCGGTCGAAATACGCGGTGTTAGCCCTTCTTATGAGGGCAATGTTTCTGCAGTTAACCAGTTTGGAACAGGTAAATTAGTAAGCCAATTATCCTCTGAAGAGGTTATTTTAGGCCAACAAATAGTAAAGCAACTTGACGCAAAAGTGGGCGACAATATTACTTTGCTAATTCCTCAGGTTGGGCAAGCAGGTGGTCAGTTATTAGCACCTAAACGCGTTACCCTGAGCCTTGCAGGTGTTATTGAAATGGGCGGCCCAATTGACAGCACGGCTGCTTTTATACATTTGGGCAAAGCGCAGCAAACACTTGGCTACGACGAAACCCAAGTTACAGGTTTAAGGTTAAGTGTTGATGATGTGTTTTCAGCGCATCAAATAGCGCTTAATGTAGGGCAAACCATTAGCGATTATGTCTATATTTCTAGTTGGTTTAGAACACAAGGTAGCTTATATCAAGATATACAAATGGTTCGTACCATTGTTTATATTGTTGTGTTTTTAATTATTGCTGTTGCGAGTTTTAATATTGTGTCTTCTCTTGTCATGGAAGTGCGTGAAAAAGAAGGCAATATCGCAATTTTAAAAACAATGGGCGCTAAAGACAG
>NZ_NTLW01000090.1:0-28232 GCF_002632075.1 Pseudoalteromonas sp. ESRF-bin5
ATGACTAGCCTAGACAACGTGCTTGAAGATATTCGCCGTATTACCGGTGCAAGCGATTTACCTTTACTTGTTGATGCCGATACCGGTTGGGGCGGGGCGTTTAATATTGCACGCACCGTTAAAGAAATGACCAAAGCAGGCGCTGCGGGTTTTCATATAGAAGATCAAGTGGCGCAAAAGCGTTGTGGCCATCGCCCAAATAAAGAAATTGTAAGCCAAGGCGAAATGGTTGACCGTATTAAAGCCGCGGTAGATGCCAAAACCGATAGCGATTTTTACATTATGGCGCGTACCGATGCGTTTCAAAAAGAAGGCTTAAATGCGGCTATTGACCGCGCAGCAGCCTGTGTTGAAGCTGGCGCCGATGCTATTTTTGCTGAAGCTGTGCACGACCTTGCCGATTACCAAGCATTTGCCAATGCGTTAAATGTGCCTATTTTGGCTAACATTACTGAGTTTGGCCAAACGCCAATTTATACCAAAGAGCAATTAAGTGATGTGGGCGTTGAAATGGTGCTTTACCCACTCAGTGCGTTTAGAGCTATGAATAAAGCGGCACTTAATGTTTACTCGGCTATTTTAAATGAAGGCTCGCAACAAAGCGAAATTGAAAACATGCAAACCCGAGCTGAGCTTTATGACTTTTTAGATTACCACACATACGAAAACACACTCGATAACCTTTTTTCATCAAAATCTGACAAATAATAATTATTAAATTAGACAACACACAAATTTAAGATAGGAGAAAATCATGGTAGATAAAGCATTAGGTGGCGCAGGTTTACGCGGACAAGTAGCAGGCCAAACGGCATTATGTACAGTTGGCCAAAGTGGATCGGGCTTAACGTATTGTGGTTACGATATTAGCGAGCTGGCTGAAAAAGCGCAGTTTGAAGAAGTGTCGTTTTTACTTTCACGCGGTGAGTTACCTACATCTAGCGAGTTGGCTGAGTACAAAGCAAAACTAAAAAGCTTACGTGGCTTGCCAGATGCACTTAAAACCGTGCTTGAAAATATTCCTAAAGACGCACACCCAATGGATGTAATGCGTACGGGTTGCTCTATGTTGGGTAACCTTGAAATGGAACTTGATTTTAGCCAAGCAAACGATGCGATTGACCGCATGGTTGCAGTGTTCCCAAGTATTATTTGTTACTGGTACCGCTTTTCACACGATGGTGTTCGTATTGAAACACAAACAGACGACGATTCAGTAGGCGCACACTTTTTAACGTTATTACACGACAAAGCACCAAGCGAGTTGTTTGCGCAAGTAATGAATGTGTCGCTTATTTTATACGCAGAGCACGAATTTAATGCCTCTACATTTACAGGGCGCGTATGTGCTTCTACCTTGTCTGATATTCATTCGTGTGTAACGGGTGCGATTGGTACGTTACGCGGGCCATTACATGGTGGTGCAAACGAAGCTGCAATGGACATGATTGAAGGCTTTACTAGCGCAGAACATGCTGAGCAAGAAGTAATGGGTATGCTTGAGCGTAAAGATAAAATTATGGGCTTTGGCCATGCTATTTACCGTGAGTCGGATCCGCGTAATGTAATTATTAAAAAGTGGTCTGAAAAATTAGCGGCAGAGGTGGGCGATGATGTGCTTTACCCAGTTTCTGTTCGTTGTGAAGAAGTAATGTGGCGCGAGAAAAAGTTATTTTGTAATGCTGATTTTTTCCATGCATCGGCTTATCACTTTATGGATATTCCCACTAAGTTGTTTACGCCAATATTTGTAATGAGCCGCGTTACTGGTTGGACAGCACATGTTAAAGAACAACGTGCTAATAACCGTATTATTCGCCCAAGTGCAGATTACACAGGGCCAGACGCACGCAGCTATACGCCAATTGAATCAAGAGGCTAATTAGTTAGCATTTAAGGTGAGCCTAGCTCACCTTTTTGCCTTTTTATTTCCCGTCACTTATTAGCGAATTTTTATTATGACCATAATTAACAACACTCAGTACCGCAAACCGCTTGCGGGCTCAAATGTAGATTACTACGATACCCAAGCAGCAGTTGATGCCATTAAACCAGGCGCTTATGCTACTCTCCCTTACAGCTCGCGTGTATTTGCAGAAAACTTAGTACGCCGCTGCGACCCTGCCATGCTTACCGATGCACTTAGCCAAATAATTGAGCGTAAACAAGATTTAGATTTTCCGTGGTATCCGGCGCGTGTGGTGTGCCACGATATTTTAGGCCAAACGGCCCTTGTTGATTTAGCAGGCTTGCGCGATGCAATTGCGGCTAAAGGTGGCGATCCGTCTAAAGTTAACCCAGTGGTACCAACGCAGTTAATTGTTGACCACTCGTTAGCGGTTGAACATGCAGGGTTTGATCCTGAGGCATTTGAAAAAAACCGTGCCATTGAAGACCGCAGAAACGATGACCGTTTTCATTTTATAAACTGGACTAAAACCGCGTTTAAAAATATTGATGTGATCCCGCCTGGTAACGGCATTATGCATCAAATTAACCTTGAAAAAATGTCGCCTGTTATTCAAAACCGCGATGGTATTGCATTCCCCGATACGCTAGTAGGTACCGACAGCCACACCCCGCATGTTGATGCATTAGGTGTTATTGCTGTGGGTGTAGGCGGGCTTGAAGCTGAAAGCGTTATGCTTGGCCGCGCGTCGTACATTCGTTTACCCGATATTGTAGGCGTAGAGCTTACGGGTACTCGCCAGCCTGGTATTACCGCTACCGATATTGTGTTGGCGATTACTGAGTTTTTACGTGAGCAGCGTGTTGTATCGACCTTTTTAGAGTTTTACGGTGAAGGCGCCGATGCGCTAACGCTTGGCGACAGAGCAACTATTTCAAACATGACGCCAGAATTTGGTGCGACTGCGGCCATGTTTTATATCGACGATAAAACAATAGACTATTTACGTTTAACAGGGCGAGATGAAGAGCAAATAGCCCTTGTAGAAAACTACGCTAAAACGGCTGGCCTTTGGAGCGATAGCTTAAAAACTGCAGAATACGAGCGTGTTTTGACTTTTGATTTATCAAGCGTTGGCCGCAATATTGCGGGGCCTTCTAATCCACATCGTCGTGTTTCAACCAGTGATTTAGCGAAAGAAGGTATTTCGGGCGTTGTTGAAAACGAAGAAGGCTTAATGCCAGACGGTGCGTGCATTATTGCGGCAATTACCAGCTGTACTAATACCAGCAACCCGCGCAATGTAATAGCTGCAGGTTTGTTAGCGCGTAATGCGAATGCAAAAGGGTTAATGCGCAAACCTTGGGTTAAAACGTCGTTAGCGCCGGGCTCAAAAGCCGTGCAATCGTACCTTGAAGACGCAAACCTATTGCCAGAGCTTCAACAACTTGGTTTCGGTATTGTTGGCTTTGCGTGTACCACCTGTAACGGTATGAGTGGAGCGCTTGACCCTGTTATTGAAAAAGAAGTGATAGATCGCGATTTATACACAACGGCTGTGCTTTCGGGTAATCGTAACTTTGACGGGCGTATTCACCCTTATGCAAAACAAGCCTTTTTGGCATCACCGCCTTTGGTTGTAGCTTATGCTATTGCGGGCACTATTCGTTTTGATATTGAAAAAGATATTTTAGGACAAGATCAACAAGGTAATGATGTAACGCTTAAAGATTTATGGCCAACCGATGAAGAAATAGATGCGGTAATTCAGCAAAGCGTTAAGCCTGAGCAATTTAAAAAAGTGTACGAGCCTATGTTTGACTTAACCGTAGATTACGGTGAAGACAACGACCCACTTTACGATTGGCGAGCGCAAAGTACCTATATTCGCCGCCCGCCTTATTGGGAAGGAGCACTTGCTGGTGAGCGCACCATGAGTGGTATGCGTGCATTAGCAGTATTGGGCGATAACATCACAACGGATCATTTATCACCCTCTAACGCAATTATGGCAAGCAGTGCTGCGGGCGAATACCTCACTAAAATGAATGTACCAGAAGAAGACTTTAACTCTTATGCAACGCACCGCGGCGACCATTTAACGGCGCAGCGCGCCACGTTTGCAAACCCTAAATTACTTAACGAAATGGTACTTGATGAAAACGGTGACGTTAAGCAGGGGTCTTACGCGCGCATAGAGCCAGAGGGTGAAAACACGCGCATGTGGGAAGCAATCGAAACTTACATGCAACGTAAACAACCACTTATTATTGTGGCCGGTGCTGATTACGGTCAAGGATCGTCACGCGATTGGGCGGCAAAAGGCGTAAGGCTTGCCGGTGTTGAAGTTATAGCTGCTGAAGGCTTTGAGCGTATTCACCGCACAAATTTAATTGGCATGGGCGTTTTACCACTTGAGTTTGCACCAGGCACGACACGTAAAACATTAAACCTTAATGGAAGTGAAAGTTACGATGTAAAAGGCGTACCAGCACCGGGCGCCACTTTAGAGCTTGTGATCACCCGTAAAAATGGTGAAGTGCTAACTGCAGCGATGAAATGCCGATTAGATACGCAAGAAGAGCTTTCTATTTATGCTGCTGGTGGTGTATTACAGCGTTTTGCTCAAGACTTTTTAGAAGCGACAAACGCGTAATAAGGATTAAAAAATATGTTTAAACCACAAATAAAAGTGCCCGCGACCTACATGCGTGGCGGCACGAGTAAAGGTGTGTTTTTTAATTTAACCGATTTTCCAAAGCCTGCCCAAGTGGCAGGTGAGGCGCGCGATAATTTATTACTTCGTGTTATTGGTAGCCCCGATCCTTATGGTAAACAAACCGACGGCATGGGCGGTGCAACATCAAGCACCAGCAAAACGGTTATTTTAAGTAAAAGTGAGCAAGCCGATCACGATGTTGATTACTTATTTGGGCAAGTCGCAATTGATAAAGCGTTTGTTGATTGGAGCGGTAACTGCGGTAATTTAACCTCAGCCGTGGGGGCTTTTGCTATTAGTAATGGTTTAGTTGATAAAAACCGCGTGCCCGATAATGGCATAGCTATTGTGCGTGTTTGGCAGGCTAATATTAAAAAAAGCATTTTAGTGCATGTACCTATGACTAATGGCGAAGTGCAAGAAACCGGTGACTTTGAGCTTGACGGCGTGACGTTCCCTGCAGCAGAAGTAAAGCTTGAGTTTGTAGACCCTGCTGATGGGGATGGGGCTTTATTTCCAACAGGTAATGTTGTTGACGATTTAGAAGTGCCAGATGTTGGTACGCTAAAGGCGACGATGATTAATGCGGGTATTCCAACTATTTTTATTAATGCTGAAGATATTGGTTATACCGGCACTGAGCTGCAAGACGACATTAATAACGATGACGCTGCGCTTGAAAAGCTTGAAACAATACGTGCTTATGGCGCTGTTAAAATGGGCTTGATTAATAATATAAATGAAGCACAAGCACGCCAGCATACACCTAAAGTTGCGTTTGTTGCTAAGCCTGTGGCGTATAACGCATCAAGCGGTAAACACATTGATGCTGGCAGTATTAATTTATTAGTACGTGCTATGTCGATGGGTAAATTACATCATGCCATGATGGGAACAGCCGCCGTTGCAATTGGAACCGCAGCAGCAATTGACGGTACGTTAGTAAATATGGCTGCTGGTGGTGGCGCATTGAGTGAAGTGAATTTTGGTCACCCCTCGGGCACGTTAAAAGTAGGCGCTGAAGCTAAAAAGATTAATGGAGACTGGCAAGTTACTAAAGCGAGTATGAGCCGAAGCGCCAGAGTATTGATGGAAGGGGTTGTAAGAGTTCCCTTTTAATAATTTTTTACTGCATTATTAACTTTGTGAAATTAAAAGACCCTTTTAGTCAGTTAGGGTTAACGTAACAATATTAATAATGCAGTAACAATTAAGCAGGATTTTAAAATAAATAAAAAACAAGGGATTGGCTTTACTGGTTCTAAAGGTTTACTTTCAATTAAGAGCTCAGTTCTTTTGGGTTGCTTTATCTCCGTTCTGCATTTATTTTTAATGTTCTGTCGCAAATACTTGAAGAAAAAATTTAACAAACTAAATTTAATGTAATAATCAATCAATAAACACGATATATTATAAACCAACATGTTGGTTTTTTGTGGCTGTAACCTAGGTTATTGAATTTAATTAAGGCCTATAAAAATTAAAACATGGCGTTAAACTAAAATTACATCATTTTATATGTATAAATATGTAGCAACAACTCATAGCTTAATGGTAATTTTAAAGTTCTAGTAACAAAGGTTAGATTATTGTGCTTGTTTACATTTTTTGTAAACGACTAATATACTTTCCCAAGTTTAAACAAACTTTTTCAGATACTTATTTCATGGCTATCAAGGAGAAATAAATGGCGAAGCGTATGATCAAATTTACACCAATAGCGGCATCAGTTGCACTTACACTCGGCTTAACGGCGTGTGGTTCTGACAACGATGGCAATAACTATGTTGCACCACCACCACCTGTTGAGTCTTTTAGCTCAGAAGACACAGCTTTATTTAACGTAGAAGTTACAGGTAAAGCGGTTAAAGGTGCGATGATGAACGCGGTGGTTAGCGTTTCAACATTAGATGCAACCGGTGAAATGGTTGCAGTACCATTTCGTTTAGCAGCATCTGCGGAAGCTGAAACATTCTCTGCTGAAGAGTCAACTCAAGCAGCTGCAGATGCAGCAGTTGCTGCAAGTATTTTAGCAGCAAACCCAGACGCTGTTTTAACAAATGAGAGTGGACGTTACAGCGTTTACTTAGAAGATGACTTTACAGGTCCTGTGTATATTACTGTTAAAACATCAGCTGAAGGCGACGACAGCTACCTACGTTGTGATGCATACCTAGGTTGTGGCACTTACGACGAAGCACCAGCAGAAGATGATGTTAACGATGGCGATACAGCAATTGAGTTTGGCGAATGGTATAAGACAGACCTAGAACTTTCTGTTGTTAAATTTGTGCCAGCGGTTGAAGCTGATGCATCTGGCGCAAGTGGCGTTTTTGGCGATGCAAACGTAGCGCGTTCACTTAGAGCAAACGCGACTTTCTTAACAACACTTGTTTCACAACTTTTGATTGATGCTGGCGAAGGTGTTGATGCTGCAGGTATTGCAAATTCAAGTGTTGACGTACTAGTTCAAGTTTTAGGCCCAGACACAGCACTTTTGCTTACTTCTTTATTGGGTGATGTATCTATCGGCGGTGCAACTGATTTGGCTGACGTAGATGGCGAAGAAATGCTAAACGATGGTACTTTATCGTTAGCTCAACTTGCTTCATCTATTCAAGGTCTTGCTGATATTAACGGCAACATGACAAAGCTTATTGCTGGTATTAAAGCAGGTAAAGTAACAGGTAGTGAAGATGCTGATATTGCTGCATTAGCTACTGCATTACAACAAGCCGCTACAAATACGGCTAATATTTTCTTTGCAATTGCTACTGGTGAAGAAAGTGATATTGAAGCTGCTCTTGCAGCTGCATTTGCTGTAAACAACCCAGATGCGACTGACGCTGAAAAAACTGCATTTGCCGCACAATCAACTGGCATAGCTAAAAAAGCAAAAGCTGCTAAAGACAAGGCTGTTAAAAATGGCGCAGCAAGTGATGCTGGTTTAGCTAATGCTGCTGAAAAATCTAAAAAAGCACTTGAGAAAATAGGTTGTACTGACGATTGTACAGTAGGCGATGGTTTCTACATGCAACTTGCAGCTAAAGTAACTGCTGCTGTAACTGTTGCAGAAGCTGATTTAGCTTCAATCCAAGAGTCAGTAACTACTGCACAAGCAGATTTAGTTGAAGTACAAGCAAAAGGTGGAGACACTGTAGTTGACGCAGACACAGCTGTTGCGTTTGCAAATGCAGTTGAGTTACTTGTGAATGAAGCTGCAGCAGCTGATTTAGCCGGTGAATCGAATGCTTTGTTTGCACAGTCTCAAGGTTTAGTATCTGTAGCTACATTACTTGTGGCAAATAGCTCTGATTACCAACAGATTTTAGATGATGCAGACGCCTTAGTAACAGGTTCTTCAGCTGAAATTGAAAAAGTTGCAGCGTTTAACACAGAACTTGCATCACTTGTTACTGAAGCTGAAGAAAAGCTGGTTGAGTTTGATGCAGTAGTTGCAGCAGCAGCTGCCCTTGCTACAGAAACAAACGAATTAGCGCAAGCGGCTGAAACGGCTGCAATGACTGCTGAATCAGCATCAACAACTGCGCTTACAGATGCTGAAAATGCAATGGTAAACAACGCTGATAATGCAGCTGAGGCGCTAGCTAAGGCAGATGCTGCGATTGTTGCGGCTTCTGACTTTGCTGCAAGTGTTGACGCATTCGAAGTTGCTATTGCACAAGCATTAGCTGCTGCAGAAGCTTACTTATCTTTAGATGCTGACAGTGCCAATGCACAAGATTTAATTGATGCTGCAGAGGCAATGGCTGTTACAGCTGCTGCTAAAGCTGAACTTGCATCAGAGCAGTTTGCTACAGCGTATGCTCTACAATTAACGGCGCAAGAAGCGGTTGCTAAGTTTGAAGTTCTTGTATCTGTTAAAGCAACATCAGAGTCACTAAGCACAATGACTGTACTTACAAGCACTGGTGGTGAAGCGGTTCTTGATGCAGCTGACGTATTAGGTGATGTAATTAACGAACTTGCTGATATGGGCAACTCTGGTGAAGGTACGTCTACTCGTCAACCTAACTGGACTTATGCTTACAGCTTAGACGACCTAACGCTTATGCTTAACAATGCAACCACAGGTGAAATGATCAGCGCTGCTGCATCTTACCAAGGTGAGCAGTTAGTTGTTGCTTGGGGCGCTACGTTAGTTGGTGGTGATGCTACGGTTGAGCTAATGACTGCAGACACGCAAACTAATGCTCTTGCAGATTGTGTTGATTTTGCAGCCGGTACTATTGACGAGACTCAAATTGATTCTTGTTTAATATTTACTTTTGACGGCGAAGTTGATGCTGACACAGTAGATGATGCTGAAATCGTTAATACTGAAACTTGGAACCACGTTACAATTATGGACGGTGATTCTGGGTTTACTGGTATGTTAAACGTAACGGCTAATGACGCGACTGACAAGGGTACTGTTACTCTTGAAGGTATGTCTGGCGACCTAGACTTTGAAGTTATGGGTACGGTTGACGCAAGCGGTGATGAAGATCAAAGCATGCTAGATGTAATGGTTAAAGGTGACGCAGCAATGGGTTACACATTATCTCTTATGGGTGCTGAGTCTACAGGTTACACTGGCGACGTTAAAGCTATGTACAATGGCATGATGATGTCGTTTGGTACTGCTACTAAAGTTACTAATGGGCTTTCAATCTCTTACATTGATGGTGTAACAATGGATTACACTGATGTTGATTTAATTGACTCAAGCAAGTAATTTTTAAACTATTAAAGGGAAAAGCTGCGTGCTTTTCCCTTTTTTTATTGAAAGCGATTAAATTATGAAAAAAAAAATTCTTTTGCTAGGATTTTCATCAGCTCTACTATCTCCACTTGCATCCGCTAATAATCAGTTTCAAGTTTTTACTCATTTTGACGCAGAAATCTATACCGAAGCGCAACCAGTTCAGGCATTTGTTGATGACTTTGATGCGCCGCTAACATCGGGTGACAGTGCATTTACGTACAATATTTTTGAAGTAGGTGTAGGATACGGTAATTTTAAAGTTGGACTGCAAAGTCGCTTTGACTATGTATTAAACTTTGACCCTGATACGGCAAAATATACGCACATCGAAAAAAATAATTTAGCTTTTGAAGATAGATACTACACCTATTATTTAGATGCTAAACAAGCAACGTCTAATGGTATATTTGCGTCTTACGATTTTAAATTTTTAGATAAAAACGCATTAACTATTACACCAAAACTTTCTATTTTTGCTAGTACGCACTTTCAAGACGGGATTGTTGACGGGCGTATTTACAGCGATGAAGTAGAAGGCGATATTTCTGTAGATTATAACTATTCAAAAGATATTTTATTTAAGAAATTTACGCCATCTGAAAACCCAGAAGGGTTAGGTTATAGCCTAGATATATTTGCTAATTGGCAAGTAAATGCCGAGTTGCATGTAGGCTTTAGCGTTAAAGACTTGCTGTATAAAACTGATTATGAAGACAGTGGGTTTGTTAACGGGCAAACAACCGAGATCCCATTTAGCCAAAACGATAATGGCGATATAATTACGCAGCCAACTGTATCGTTAAAAACATCGTCGTTTGGAAATACGCAATCTCATGACTTTGATATGAAAATGCGCATGCAAGCGTTTGCTGATTATAGAATAAATGATCGATTTTCGACTCAATTAACTCTTAAACGTTATGATCAAGATACATTTAGCCAGTTAAAAGGGCGAGTTCATTTTTGGGATCATTGGAAAGTACAGGCTGGCTATGAAACTAAAAGCAAGGCTTATTTAGTGGGTATTGAAAGCGAGTATTTTGGTCTTAATCTGCAAACCGATAGTTTAGATTTGGATAAAGCGTATTATGCAAATATAAATTGGTACATGAACATTAAGTTTTAAGGAATGAAGATGTTAAAACAAATTATACCTTTAGGGGTTGCAGTAGCATTAGCGGGTTGTGGTGGATCATCTTCTAGTTCTGATAACAACGAAAGTGTGGCTGTAACTCAAATTACAACTAATTCAACAGCCCGTTTTTATGTCGCCAACTGGCAGTCGCCGAAGGGTACACTCAATATTTTAAATAACGAAGGTGTTATTCAAGAGTCGATTGAAGTAGATAACATTAATACGTTTAGCATAAGTGTAACGCCGCTTACATACAGCCGCTTTGAGTTTATACCTGATGATACGTTGTTATCTTGTCCACGATTTACAGGGTGTGGCAGAACAGTACGAGATGACCCTAATGATTTAAACGGCAACCGTTTAGTTGATTTTCAAGAACCAACGTCTGTTACATTAAATTATAAAGCAGATGCATTTATTGCCCCTGGTGTTAACGCGGTGTATTTTTCTCCTTTAAGTACAGCGATTACTGATGCAGGCTTAAGTGCAGTGCAAGCAAGTTTATCTGCCACGCCGTTTTATCATTTAACGCACAGTAACCTTACAGCCAGTGTTGAAGCTGAAATGGTCACAAATGCCTTTACGTATGCCGCTATTATTGCAGGCGTAGCTGACAGTACCTTTAACGTTGATACTGCATTTAATGCCTTTTCTAGTAATGATAGCGAACAACAAGCATGGCGAGATTACAGTCAATTAGCTGCTCAATACATTCCTGATAACCTGTTTAGTGAACAGGGAAATGGCTTACTTCCTAACGTTGCAGGCCAAGTAAACCAAACAATTGCGAGTGTTACTACTTATAAGCAGTGGGAGCCACGTGTGAGTGAAGCACAGAGCTTAGAGTCAAGAGAGCTGCTTGTTGATGTTAGAAATATTATTGGTGTTGCAAGGCTTCAAGAAAAAAGCTACTCAAATGAACTCGACGCTAAATTTGCTGAACTAGAGAGTGCGTTTGACGAAGATACTCAAGCAACGCTTACAGCACTGACTAATGCGCTTAACGAGGTTATAACTAATTATTCACCATTGGCTGATGATTCAGTACCTGCTGGGCAATATTCGCTTAGAGATTTAGACATTGATTACAGTAAATCGCCTTATACTTGGGCTATAACGGGTACCTACGATGACCTACCGATTAGCATAGACTTATCTATTCCTACTTTTAGAGTAAGTGGTGTGTTAGGTAATAAAATTGAGGGGGTCATGAGTGCTACGGTAACCAATGGTGCAACAGTACTGAGTGTTGATGTTAGCGAGTTGCTGATTCAGTTTGATGGTATTGACGTTGTAAACGAAACAAATCCTGATGCTGATACAGGTATTGCACAACTTACTACTAATGTTGTTATCAATAAAGCTAATGGTGAATTAGCAGGCGATTTATCGTTAAACCTAAACCGTTTTGTGGACTCATTTGGCGAGGTATCCACTACGTTATCCTCTTTCGATTTTCAAGGTGATTTTGAAAGCGAGGTTCAAAGTACTGCGTTTCATATAACTGCAATTGAATCGTCACCTTTTATTGGTGAGGAAAATGATGATTTAGCCTTTACCTTCGAATTAGATTTTCCACTAAGTGCCGCTAACGATTTTAAATTTGCTTATGTGGGTGCTGTAGATAATTTAACAGAGCTAACATCAACGGATATATATGTGAGTGCTCAAGGACAGGCGTTGGATCTTCGTATTCGCGATGTTAATGGTAATATTAGCCTAGTTGCAAAAGGTGAAAACGGTCGCTGGTTAGATGTAAAACAAGCAGGTCGTAATTACAGCGGCGGCTTATACTTTGGTGATACAAAAATTGCTGAGGTTACCGCTGTTCGCGGAATCCCAGGTGTTTTATTTCCAAATGGTGATTTTGAATCGGTGTTTTAAACCACTGTTAATTTTATAAACTAATATTAAAAAGCCCAACAAGGTGAACACCTAGTTGGGCTTTTGTATTTTTAACTGCCGTTATAGTAGTTCTATTTGAACAGTTTCGCCTTGTGCAATGTTTCCACTTTGTGCAGGGACTACAATCAAACAGTTAGCTTTACTAAGAGACGACAGTACGCCTGAGCCTTGTTTTTCAACAGGTGTGACAACAAGGTTGTTGTTTTCGTCGTTGCTGGCAATACCACGTTGAAAGTCTGTTCGGCCTGGGCGCTTTTTAATTTGTTGAGTTGTGACTGCTTTTAAACGAAGTGTGGGTTTAGGCTCATTGCCAGATAGTTTAGTCAATGCTGGTTTTACAAGTCGCTCAAGCGTAACGGCTGCAGAAACTGGATTGCCAGGTAGACCAAAAAAGTAGCTATTAGGCAATTTACCAAAGGCAAATGGTTTGCCTGGTTTCATGGCTATTTTCCAAAAGTGTATATCGCCAATGTCGTTTAGTACTTCTTTTGTGAAGTCGGCTTCACCAACCGATACACCACCAGAGCTAATAACGGCATCGGCTTGCTCGTCCGCTTTTAAAAAGGTATTTTGAATAAGTGTTTTGTCATCGGGAATAATACCAAAATCAATCACCTCTACATTGGGATTATTAAGCTCGCTAATAATTACAGCGCGATTACTTTCATAAATAGCGCCAGCAGGAAGTTCATTACCTGGCTCTATTAGTTCGTCTCCAGTTGAGAACACGGCTACTTTGATTGTTTGGTAAACGTTTACTTCGTTAATACCAATAGAGGCTAATAATCCAACGTCTACGCCTTTAAGCTTTCTGCCTGCTTTTAATACCACACTGTTTTTTGCAATATCTTCACCTGCAAAACGGACATTGTTATTGTGCTCAATAGTGCCTGTAAAAGTAATTTCATCGTTATTTACAGTGGCATTTTCTTGCATAACAACGGCGTTAGCACCTGGCGGAAGTGCTGCACCGGTCATAATTCTTACGCATTGACCGGGCGTTAGCGTTTTGTCGAAGGTTTGACCCGCAAATACACTGCCTATTTGCGTGTAGGTGGTTAGGCCGTCGCTAATACACAATGCATAGCCGTCCATCGCAGAGTTGTCATGTGCGGGCACATTAATTGTTGATTGAACATCAGTAGCCAAAATTCGGCCAACACTACTCATTACAGGTATTGTTTCGGCATGCTTATTAAAGCTAATTGCATCTAACATATTACTGATTGCGGTTTCTATTGGTAATAAAGCGGGTGCATTGCAAACATCGTTCATATATATTGCTTACTTAATTCATTTTTTAAAACAATACTTACAATGTCAAAGCTTTACAATACATGGCTGGGTTATTTTTTGTTTGGTATTTGCGTGTTTTCAAGCTCGTTAAACGCAAAAGAAACAATACATGTTGCGGTGGCAAGTAATTTTAAAACCGTGTTACAAACTTTACTGCAAGACTCCCCAATACCGGGTATACAAGTAAAAATATCAGCGGCTTCTAGCGGTGTTTTATATTCTCAAATTGTACATGGAGCGCCATTTGATGTGTTTTTATCGGCTGACGATGTACGCCCGCAAGCTTTAATAAAAGAAGGATTTGCTAGTCAAAGTAGCATAATTACCTATGCACTTGGTGAACTTGCAGTGTGGCAGCCCAATGCTAATAAAGTAAATAATAAAGTGGCGATAGCTAATCCGCGTTTTTCACCTTATGGGCAGGCGTCTGAGTTTTACGCGAATGCCAATTTTAAAAAGCCAATAAATTATGTGTATGGCAATAATATTACGCAAGCCTTTCAGTTTGTTCAAAGTGGGAATGCATCTGTAGGGGTCGTGGCTGTCTCTACATTAAAAATGGCGTTTAATAATAGCCAGGACCCACAGTATTTGTCGTACAAGTTAATACTACCTAGCGAGTATCCCGAAATTATTCAACAGGGGGTTATTATTAAATCGAGTAAAAAACTGGCGAGTGCTCAAAAGCTTATGGACTTTTTAATGACCAGCGGCACTCAATTTAAGCTTGTTGAATTAGGATATAGAACAAAGGATAGCAATGCTTCAAAGTGATTTAACTGCACTGTGGCTAACGGTAAAGTTAGCTTTTATAACGGCTGTGTTGCTGCTTGTTTTTTGTATTCCTGTTGCATACAAACTAGCGGGGTACAAAGGTAAATTTAAACCGTTTTTAGAAGCGCTTATTGCAATGCCTTTAGTATTGCCACCGACCTTACTTGGTTTTTATCTACTGGTTTTATTTTCGCCCACACATGCTGTTGGGCAATTTTGGTTTTGGCTAACAGGTACCCAGCTTGCGTTTAGTTTTCAGGGTGTTGTTATTGGTTCACTTTTTTATTCTTTGCCGTTTGTAATGCAACCCTTAGTGGCAGGGTTTAAGCAGATTAACCACACCTATAACGAGGCTGCAATTGCCTTGGGTTTGAGCCACTTTAAGCGTTTTTTTTACTTAATATTGCCGTTGTTAAAACCTAGTATTGGTAGTGCATTTGCACTGGGGTTTGCGCATACACTCGGGGAGTTTGGCTTAGTGCTGATGATTGGTGGTAATATACAAGGAGAAACACAGGTTGTTTCTATTGCTTTGTACGACCATGTAGAGTCGTTAAACTATGCAGCGGCGCATCAGCTTTCGCTTATTTTACTCGCTATTTCATTTGCGTGTTTAGTGCTGTTATTTAAATTTAATAAAAGCATAGTGGGGGTTAAGCAATAATATGATTAAGTTAGCCCTTTATAAATCGCTAAATAGCTTTGATTTAGACATAAACCTTCACCTTGAATCTTTTACTATTGCGGGAATTTTTGGCCCATCGGGCTCCGGTAAGTCCACCTTGCTACGTTGTATTAGTGGCCTTGAAGGTGAGCAGAGTGTTTATATAAATGATAAATCGGTACATCATTTACCAACTGAACAACGCGGTGTTACGTTGCAAGTTCAATCTTGCCCATTATTTCCGCATTTAGATGTAGCAGGTAATTTAGCGTTTACACAAAAGCATTGTTTTAATAGGCAAACTGACTTAACTGAACAAAAAGTTATTGATGTACTTGAGTTACACCCCTTACTTAAACGCAACGTTCAGAGCTTGTCTGGCGGGGAGCGCCAACGGGTGGTGTTTGCACGAACGTTGTTGGCAGGTCAAAAATTAATTATTTTAGATGAGCCATTTAGCGCTCTTGATTGGCCGCTGCGCTTTAAAACACTCTCAACATTAAGTGAATTGGCGGCAACGTTTACTATTAAATTTATTATAGTGAGCCACTCGTTAAAAGAACTATTATTTTGTTGCGATACCCTGGTGCAGCTCAATAACGGTAAAGTAATTAACCATGGCCCAAGTGCGCAGGTGGCTAAAGCTATTTACGCTAATAATAAACAAGCACCGCTAAGCTTAATTAACTTTCAAATCATTACATTTGATGAAAAATACGGTGTGTATTTGCTTAAACTACACAAAAGCGAGCAGAAGCTATTTGCATTACCGAGCGCTGTAGAGCAAGGAAATAAACTTATATTAGAGTGTGAGCAAATATCGGTAAGTGCAGAAATGCCATTAAACACAAATAACAGCAATGTTTTAATATGTACGCTGCACAGTGCAGAACTTATAGATAAAACATGGCAACTTACGTTAGATGTAGACGGACAAAGCTTGTACTGCTTACTTTCACCAAGAGTGTGGGATCAAAATAACTATAAAGTAGGCGATACACTTTATGCGACTATTCATAATCTAGAGTAGTGTAAAGGGGTTTTAGCTGCATGTAGCACAATGACTGTTTTTTGTGATTTTAAAGCGATTAAACTCCATACTCAAACCATCAACCAGCAGTAAATGTTCGCTCAACCCGCTTGGTAATCCAGCAAGCATTTTTAAGGCTTCAGTGGCCTGAATACTGCCAATTAATCCTACAATGGGCGATAGCACGCCTGATTCTGAGCAGCTTTGTGTTTGATCAGACATAAACTGCGATAAACACTCATAACAGTGGCTATTTTCTTGCATTGTAAAACAGGCAACTTGGCCTTCCATTCTAATTGCAGCGCCCGATACTAGTGGGGTTTTTGTTTTATAACAGGCTGTGTTTAATACATTACGTGTAGTTAAGTTATCAGAGCAATCAATGACTATATCAATATTCTTTAATAGCTCGTCAAGCTTTGACTTTTCATCTAAAAATGCATCGATTGTATGTATATCTATTTCATCATTTAAGCTAATTAACTGCGCTTTGGCGGCGTGAGTTTTTAAGCACCCTACATCCGTTTGTTTATAAAGCACCTGCCTTTGCAAGTTAGTAGCATCAACCACGTCGTTATCCACAAGCGTTAACGTACCCACACCTGAGGCAGCTAAATACTGAGCAACCGGGCAGCCCAAACCACCTAAACCGACTATAAGCGCATGAGATTGCCATATTTTTTCTTGCCCATCTATATCTAATTTAGGAAGCATTATGTGGCGCGAGTAGCGTAGTTGTTGTTGGTAAGTCAGGGCTGGTTTAGTCATTAGCGGCTTCTCATTATTTTTATACACAATAGCAATTTTTAGAATATGTGGGCAAGAACAGGGTTAAAAGTAATTGCACTGTTAGTGCTCATTTTGATTACCTTAACAGTGCAAATGAAAATTATAACGAATTAGAAAAAACATAAGTTAATGATTTTTAATGAAATAAATTATTGGCTCACTAATTGCTCAGTATAGTTAACGTGAAATTAACAAATGCAGCGGTTTAATTAATAATAAAGTAGTGGCCGCTATAAATAACTACAAACGTAACTAAGGAAAAATAACATGCAACCGAGTACTGGGTTTAATCTCATATCGTTTAGCGGAAAAATGAAAATACTGCATTTAAGCTGGATGGTGTTTTTTATCTCATTTTTTGTCTGGTTTAACCATGCGCCATTATTAGGCGCTATAGCGGGTTCGCTAGGTATTACTATGGCACAAGTAAAAACGCTACTTATTTTAAATGTGGCACTAACCATTCCTGCTCGCGTGGTTGTGGGCATGTTAACTGATAAATTTGGGCCTCGCATCGTTTATGCATCATTACTGATTTTATGTAGCATCCCATGTTTTATGTTTGCGATGGCCACCACGTTTGAGCAAGCCGCCATCGCGCGTTTTGCACTTGGCTTTATTGGTGCGGGTTTTGTTGTGGGCATTCGCATGGTGAGCGAGTGGTTCCCGGCAAACGAGTTGGGTACAGCAGAAGGTATTTACGGTGGCTGGGGTAACTTTGGTTCGGCAGCTGCTGCAATGCTATTACCTGTATTAGCGCTTATGTTTGGCGGTGACGATGGCT
Organism: Pseudoalteromonas sp. ESRF-bin5; assembly: GCF_002632075.1. Classification (NCBI taxonomy): domain Bacteria; kingdom Pseudomonadati; phylum Pseudomonadota; class Gammaproteobacteria; order Alteromonadales; family Pseudoalteromonadaceae; genus Pseudoalteromonas; species Pseudoalteromonas sp. ESRF-bin5. Next base: position 17,774 of record NZ_NTLW01000090.1, read on the forward strand.
GGCGTTATGCGATAGGCCTAACCGGTGTATTAAGTGTCATTTTTGGTGTTATTTGGTACATCAGCGTAACTGACACGCCAAAAGGTGGCACTTACTTTAAACCAAAAAAAGTAGGAGCAATGGAAGTAACCAGCAAAGGCGACTTTGTACTACTTCTTATAATGAAGCTACCTATGTACGGTGCTTTAGCACTACTTACTTGGAAGCTTTCTCCTACTGGTGCAAATTTACTTTCTGAAAATTTTGTTATTGGTACATATGTATTTTTGGTGCTGCTTTATCTTTACGAAGTTTATAAAACGTACGACATAAATGGCCATATTTTTAAGCAACCTGTTCCAGAATCACACCGTTACGAATTTAAACAAGTTGCAGTTTTAAATATTCTTTATTTTACAACGTTTGGCTCAGAGCTTGCTGTTGTATCTATGTTGCCATTATTTTTTAGTGAGGTGTTTGGCCTTGATATGGTATACGCAGGTTTGCTTGCATCAGCGTATGCGTTTATGAATTTAGCTTCTCGCCCGGGTGGTGGTTGGATCTCAGATAGAATGGGTCGTCGTAAAACGCTTATTGTACTTACTACAGGCTTAGCTGTAGGCTATTTTGTTATGGGCTTAGTTGACGCTAGCTGGCCGCTTTGGCTTGCAGTTGCTGCTGCCATGGCGTGTTCGTTTTTTGTGCAAGCAGGGGAAGGCGCTGTATTTGCGGCTGTACCACTTATTAAACGCCGTTTAACGGGTCAAATTGCAGGTATGACGGGAGCTTACGGCAATGTAGGGGCTGTTGTGTATTTAACGGCGCTCTCATTAGTTGATTACCAAACATTCTTTATGATTATTGCGGCAAGCGCATTATTAGGCTTAGGTGCATTATTTTTCATGAAAGAACCCGATGGCCACATCACAGAAGTAAACGAAGATGGCACCGTTGAACTTATTTCTGTGACTTAAGGCATACATATGTTTGATGAAACCCAAAAAGCCAGCGCACTTATAAACGAACTTAACGTTGAGTTTGGTGGGCACAGTAGCAAAGGTATAAAAACCGAAAACCAAGATGCGTTTGCTGCTCTTAATACTCAAGCGCAAGAAAAAGAGTCAAAAGGGGTTATTGCCTGCTTGGCCGATGGGTGTTCATCAGCAAAAAATGCTAAACAAGCGTCACAGTTATCGGTAACGCACTTTATAAATGAGTATTTAAATACACCACCAAGTTGGGCCGTTAAAAAGTCGGTATCTAAGGTATTGGCCAGTTTAAATCAGTGGCTTTATTCGCAATCGGTTAACTACAATCACCTTGGCCAGCGCCAAGCAGATTGGATGACCACGTTTACAGCGCTTATTTTAAAATCGGCCACGGGTTATATTTTTCATTTAGGTGATACCCGAATTACGCGGTTACGTGCAAAAAGTATGGAGGCGATAACACGCGACCATAAAGTAAACGATACCCTAACGCGAGCTTTAGGCGCGCAGCTTCATCAAGAAATTGATGTATACGAAGTTGATTTAAAAGCTGATGATATTTATATACTTACCTGCGATGGTGTACACGATGTGTTGCCAAACAGTGATATACAAAAGCTAATTGATGAGCATACTAATTTAGAACACGCAGCAAAAGCAGTGACAGAGCTTGCCATAGCAAGAGGCAGTGACGACAACGTAAGCTGCCTACTTGTAAAAGTGAATAGTATTGCAAAACAAAATTTAGACGAGTTATATCACTCTTTAACTAGGCGGAAGATTCCGCCACCGTTAAAAGTTGGCCAAAAAATTGATGACTTTACTGTCATCCGTGAATTACACGCTAGTAGCCGCTCGCACATTTATTTAGTGCAACAAACACCCGATACGCCGCCGGTTGTATTAAAAGCGCCTTCGGTAAATTTTGAAGACGATGTGCACTACCTTCAAGGCTTTATAAGAGAAGGCTGGGTAGGGCAACGTATTAATCATCCCAATGTAATGAAGGTTTTAAATACGCAATCGCAAAGCCGGTTTTTATATCATATTTGCGAATACATGGATGGGCAAACACTGAGTGATTGGAAGCATGATGTGCCGCATCCAGAAATTACCCAAGTGCGCAGTATTATTGAACAAATAGTACAAGCACTTAGAGCGTTTCAGCGTTTGGATATGGTGCACCGCGATTTAAAACTCGATAACGTGATGATAGACGCTCACGGCAAAGTAACATTAATCGATTACGGCACGGTAAGTGTTGCGGCTATGGATGAGTCGGTAAAGCAAATTGCTGATGATTGCCCGCAAGGCACGGTAGATTACACCGCACCAGAGACGCTTATCACTATGCACGCCGATTTTAAAAGTGATTTATTTTCGCTAGGCGTTGTTGCGTACGAATTATTATGTTCAAAATTGCCGTATCAGCCACTCGCGCATAATCATGTACCAAAAGATTACAGTCACTGGCAATACACTAGTATTCGTAAACACAGAGCAGATATCCCGTTTTGGTTAGATCAGGCTTTAATGAAAGCATTGGCTCCCAAACCCGAATTTAGATACCACGCATTTTCTGAATTTATAAGCGATATCAATAAACCTAATCCACATTTAAAAAGTACCGCCCCGAAAGACTCAATAATGAAACGCGATCCGGTTTTAGTCTGGAAAAGTATTTCGTTGTGTTTGTTTATAGCCTTGGTGTGTGTACTCATAATTAAAAATTAAGAGATAAACATGTTAAATCATAAAAAAAACTTACCTATTATTTTTATACTGGGTAGCTTAACTGCGCCTTCAATTAGTGTTGCAGCGCAAACCGATCTTAACTTTAGACTGCGTTTTGAAAGCGCAGAGCAAGATAACGCGTTAAAAGATGCAAGTAGCTTAACGTTGCGTACACGCCTTACTCATAAAACAGATGAATTGAATGGTTTTTCTGCACTTATTGAAGTTGAAGACAGCCGAAGCCTGTTAGGTGTTGACGATTACAACAATACACTGGGTAAAAATACTAATTACTCAGTAATAGCCGACCCAGAAACCACAGAAGTAGATCAAGGTTTTATAAAATACGCGAAAGATGCGTTATCAATTAAAGTGGGTAGGCAAGTAATAGCGCTTGATGGACAGCGGTTTGTGGGCCACGTTGGCTTTAGACAAGACAGGCAAACTTTTGATGCGGCAACAGTCAATTACACGTTTAATGATATTAATTTACACTATAGCTACATAAACAAGCGCAACCGTATATTTGCCGAAAGCAAAGATATTGACTCATCCGATCACCTTATCAATGCAAGTTTTAAAACAAGCTTGGGTAAAGTGGTTTTATACAGTTATTTATTGAGTAACGACGCAGTAGATGATGACAGCTTAGATACTTATGGCGTTTCTTTTAGTGGGAATAAAACACTCAGCAATACTAAGGTTTACTATAAAGCAGAGTACGCCACGCAATCTGCATTAACGAGCATGAGTGATTTTGATGCTGATTATTATGCATTTGAAGGCGGCGTTGATTTAGCCGGTTTAGGTATTAAAAACGTGACACTAAAAGCCGGTATTGAGTCACTGGGCTCTGATGATGGCGATTATGGTTTTGCCACGCCGCTTGCCACTATGCATAAATTTAATGGCTGGGCTGATACGTTTTTAGCAACGCCTGCACAAGGGCTTGATGACACTTATGTAAGCTTAAATGGTAAAGCCTTCGACGGTAAATGGTTAGTGGCTTATCACAGCTTTGATGTAAACGAGAATGCAAATGGCGTTGATGATTTAGGCTCAGAGCTTAATGTGCAATACGTTAAGCCTATTAATAAAACCTATGCCGTTGGCGCTAAATATGCCGATTATTCAGCAGGCGATAGCGCTGCAGGCAAAGTCGATACCCAAAAACTGTGGGTATGGGTAAGCGCTAAATTTTAAGTATTTAACCAGAACTCTGGTTATTTAATTTGAAGCGTTACAAGTTGGTGCAACAGCGCCAGCTTGTGGTGCTTCCACTTCTTTTTTACTGCACCAATTTGGTTAAGTCACTGTAATATATTGATTATATATCTGGCTTGCATATTGCTATAACAACTACATAACAAATTATACCTTTGAAGTACTCATTTATGCATTGAGTACTTTGAACAAAACAGGTGATTTTAATGCCAAGCAAGCAGCGTGTTGTCGTCGTAGGAAACGGGATGGTTGGGCATCATTTTGTACAGCAGCTAGTATCGCAGCAAGGTGATAACAAAAATGTTGATATTACCGTGCTCAGTGGTGAAGACCGACTCGCTTATGACCGCGTTCAGCTCTCATCATTTTTTAACGGCAAAACCGAAGACGATTTAGCACTTACCTGCAGTAAAACCTATCAAGATTGGCAAGTGTGTTTCCATACTCATTCTAAAGTGGTTGATATAAACCGAGATGCAAAAAAAGTTACTACTGCAAAAGGCGAGTCATTTGAATACGACAAGCTAATACTGGCAACGGGTTCGTTTGCATTTGTGCCACCCATTCCAGGTAAAGATCGTGATCATTGCCTCGTTTACAGAACCATTAACGATTTACATGCTATAAAAAAATCAGCACAAGATAGTAAAGTCGGCGTTGTTATTGGCGGCGGTTTATTAGGGCTTGAAGCAGCCAACGCGTTAAAGCAGCTTGGCTTGCAAACCCATGTAATAGAATTTGCACCACAACTTATGGGCGTACAAATAGATGGTGCTGGTGGTCGAATGCTTAAAAATAAAATTACCGAACTGGGCGTTACAGTGCATACATCAGTGGCGACAGAGAAAATTATAGAGGGTGAAAACAGCCGTTATAAAATGTGCTTTAAAGGGGGGCAAACCCTAGAAACCGACATGATTGTATTTTCGGCTGGTATTCGCCCATACGATAACCTAGCTCGTGAGTTTAATTTAGAAATAGGTGAGCGCGGCGGCATCGTAATAAACAACCATTGCCAAACGAGTGATAAAAACATATACGCCATAGGCGAATGCGCCCTTTGGAATAACTTTATTTTTGGCCTTGTAGCACCGGGCTACGCGATGGCAAAAGTAGCGGCGGGGCATGTTTTACAACAGCTGTCTTCAAACAAAGCTTTACACACTACCTCAAACAATTCCTCAAATAGTGCTGATGAATTTAGCGGTGCCGATATGAGCACCAAGCTTAAATTAATGGGTGTTGAAGTAGGCTCAATTGGTGATGCCCATGCACGCAGTGAAGGCGCAATTAGCTATTACTTTGAAGATCAACTAAGCGGTATTTATACAAAAGTAGTCACTAATGAGCAAGGCAATAAGCTCATAGGTGCTGTACTGGTTGGCGATACAAGTGATTACGATAATTTATTGCAGTATCACTTAAATGGCATTGAGCTTAGTGTGCCCGCAGAGTCATTAATAATGCCGCTTGCAGGTGACGCGGGCGAGCTAAACGCTGATGATTTACCAAGTGATGCCATTATTTGTGCGTGCCACAAAGTGACAAAACACACTATTGAACAAGCGGTTATACAAGGTTGTAGCGATTTAAATAAAGTGCAGCAAGCCACTAAAGCAAGTACGGGTTGTGGAGGCTGTGAAAAACTAGTGCAAAGCGTTATTAGCAGTGCACTTAATAATAAAATAGCCACGCTAACCCCAGTAGATGAGCCTGTATCCCAGAGCGCTTAACGCAAATAATAAGAGAGCAGTATGGAAACATTAAACACATGTTCAAACACACCTTTGCTTAAACAAACCACTTGCGCTTATTGTGGTGTAGGCTGTGGGGTTGATATTTCATTATTAAATAATACCCCAACAAAACTTGAAGGCACGCGCGAGCACCCCGCTAATTTTGGCCGTTTGTGTGTTAAAGGCACCCATCTGCTTGACACCATCGGCACTGATAATCGCTTAACATCGCCCCTTATTGATAACGAACCCGCCAGCTGGGATACGGCAACTGACTACGTTGCCAAGAAATTTAACGCCATTATTAAAGAACATGGGCCGGAATCGGTTGCGTTTTATGTATCGGGGCAGTTACTTACTGAAGATTACTACGTTGCCAATAAATTAATTAAAGGCTACATAGGCTCAGGCAATATAGATACAAACTCAAGGCTGTGTATGTCATCGGCGGTTGCCGGTTATAAACGTGCGCTTGGTGAGGACGTAGTACCATGTACCTACGACGATTTAGAGCAAACTGAGCTACTTATTTTAATTGGCTCAAATGCAGCTTGGACTCATCCGGTGCTTTACCAGCGCATGGAGCGCGCAAAAAAGCTTAATCCAAAGATGAAAGTTGTGGTTATCGACCCGCGAAAAACCGATACAGCCGAACTTGCCGATACCTTTTTAAATATAAAACCAGGCAGCGACGCAGCACTTTATAACGGCTTACTTAATTATTTAAGTGAACATAACTATTTAGATACGCAATTTATAAACGAGCATACAAACGGCTTTGAAACAGCGCTTGCAGAGGCTAAAAAGTGGAGTATTAAAGCGGTCAGTGACTTTTGTGATATTGACGCGCAGCTAGTCAGTGACTTTTACGCCTTATTTGCACAAAGCCCAACCGCTATTAGTTTTTATTCAATGGGTATTAACCAATCAAGTTCAGGGGTTGATAAGTGTAATGCCATTATAAATGCGCATTTAGCGTCTGGTAAATTGTTAAAACCTGGATGTGGTCCGTTTTCAATAACTGGGCAGCCTAATGCTATGGGTGGGCGTGAAGTAGGTGGCTTGGCAAATCAATTAGCAGCACATTTAGACATTGAAAACGAAGCGCATCAACAGTTAGTTCAGCGTTTTTGGCAATCGCCAACAATAGCTAAAAAAGCAGGGTGTAATGCAATTGATATGTTTGATGAAATCGCCAAAGGGAAAATAAAAGCTATTTGGGTAATGGCAACCAACCCGATGGTGAGCCTACCTAATAACGCAGCCATACAACATGCACTTGAGCAATGTGAGCTGGTGGTTGTGTCTGACTGTATTGCTAAAAGTGATACGCTAAAATTTGCTAATGTGGCGTTTCCCTCAACAGGATGGGGCGAAAAAAACGGCACAGTAACTAATTCAGAGCGCAGAATATCGAGGCAGCGCCCGCTAGTTGAGCCATTTTCGGGGGCTAAAAACGATTGGCAAATAATGTGTTTAGTTGCCCAAAAAATGGGTTTTGAAGGATTTGACTTTACAGACCCCAGTGGCATTTTTGAAGAATGGGCGCAACTGACTGATTTTGAAAATAACGGAGATAGGCTATTAAATTTATCAGCTTTAGTAGGGCTTTCGCAGCAGCAGTACGATAACTTAAAACCAGTTATGTGGCCGGTACTAAAAAATGAGCCATATAAAAACGGGCAGGTTTTTGTTAATAATCAATTTAGCACCGCAGATAAAAAAGCCCGCTTTATTCCTATAACGCCCAAACTTCCTGTGCAACAAACATCAAGCGATTACCCTTTTGTAATGAACTCAGGGCGAATACGCGACCAATGGCATACAATGAGCCGCACTGGGAAAAGTACAGCCCTTTCTACTCATATAACGCGCCCATATATTGAAATAAACCCCATAGATGCCAGCAAATTAAACATAAAAGCAAACGATTTAATAACTGCCAATGCTAAAACTGGGCAAGTGACGGCTCATGCAAAAGTGACAGAGGCCGTGCGAAAAGGCGAATGTTTTATGCCTATTCACTGGAACAAGCAATTTGCCTCATCCGCTACGGTAAGTGGGCTTTATCAATCGGTTGTTGACCCTATATCGGGACAGCCTGAATGTAAGCATGGTGCTGTTGATTTAGTTAAAGCGCAGTTTGCTCAGTACATGCAAATTTTTAGCAAAACAGAGCTTAAAATAACCAGTGACTTTTGGCTTAAAGTTAACGCAAGTAATTGTATTAACTACCAGTTAGCACTTAATGAGGCACAAAATGACTTACTTTATTATTGCCAAACCCTTACAGGGTTACAAGGGAAGTGGTCGGCAATGGGCAGTGCAAAAGCCATGCATATTCAATGTATTCAAAACGAGCAGTTAGTGTTTGTTGCGGTTGTTTCGTTAGCTCAAAAAGACATATCACTTGAGTGGATAAATCATTTATTTGCAGAGCCTTTAATAACCTTTAGCCAATTACAGTCATTGCTGTATGCCACGCCCGATGAAGAATTTACTCAAGGCGCACAAGTATGTAGTTGCTTTAAAGTACGTGAACAACCCATTATAAACGCCATTAAAAGTGGTGAAAATACAGTAGAGCAATTGGGGTCTAAACTAAAATGTGGCACTAACTGTGGGTCGTGTAAAACCCAGTTAAGCCAATTAATAAAGCAGCATACTACGCAAAACCCTAACAGTATTGATGTTGCGGTTGAAATGTAAGTTAACAAGGAAGCATATGCTTAATGATCAATTTGGTCGGCAGTTTAACTATTTGCGCCTCTCAATTACCGATGTGTGTAATTTTAGTTGCACCTATTGTTTACCAAACGGGTATCAGTGCGATACCCCGCGTAACTTTTTAAATAAAAACGAAATAAACACCTTAGTAAATGCTTTTGCGCAATTAGGCACAAAAAAAGTGCGTATTACAGGCGGTGAGCCGTGTTTACGCAGTGACGTAACCGACATTGTAAAGCAGTGTAAAAACACCCCAGGCATAGAAAAAGTCGCCATAACAACTAATGGTTTTAACTTATTTAATAAAATTGATGAGTTTTACAGCGCTGGCCTAGATGCGCTAAACATTAGTATAGATAGCTTAAACCCGAGTATGTTTAAATTAATTACAGGACACGACAAGCTAACCCATATTTTAAAAGGGATAGACCGGGCAATTGAGCTGGGCATAAAAGATATAAAAATAAATGCAGTGCTGGCTAAGCAATTTAATAAAAACCAATTAAATGATTTTTTAGACTGGGTAAAACATAAAAAAGTAACGGTACGCTTTATCGAATTAATGGAAACAGGTAATGGTGCCACCTTTTTTGAACAAAACCATTTAAGCGGGCAAAGTGTTAAAACGCAGCTTTTAGCACAAGGTTGGTTACAGGTAGTAATAGGTAAATTAAACGGCCCTGCAGAGGAGTTTTGTCACCCCGATTTTGAGGGGCGCATTGGCTTAATTATGCCCTACAGTAAAGACTTTTGTAAAAGCTGTAACCGATTAAGAGTATCGTCATTAGGCAAATTGCATTTGTGCTTGTTTGCCGAGCAAGGGATAGATTTACGCCAGCATTTAAATGCGCAAGATATGCCAGCCACTGTAAACGCGATTCAAGCGGCAATGGGCAATAAAACCATTAGCCATGAGCTTGATAAGCGCTTAACGGGCGCCACAACACATTTAGCTATGTTGGGCGGCTAAAATGAGTAATAGGGCTGTGTTCACGGGCGTTGTACTCGCCGGAGGGCAATCTTCCAGAATGGGCAGCGATAAAGCCAACCTCATTTTAAAAAATAAAACCTTACTGCAAAATGCATGTGAGTTATTAACAGCAGCAGGAGCAAGTGATGTACTTATAAGCCGTAATGTACAAAGTGCTACTGCGCAATACATAGCAGATATATACCCAGGTTCTGGCCCGCTTGGCGGGATTTATTCAACCTTAATGGCAACAGAGCAGGATATACTTGTAACCGCTGTTGATATGCCATTACTTACTTGCACGTTATTATCGCAAATTGCATCTGCAGCAAGTGATAACCCCCACTTTCAAACAAATCAGTCACAAATACATGCTTGGCACTTTGAAAATGAACCGTTACCCCTGTATATTCGTAACACCCAAAGCGTTAAACGTCATTTAAAACAATTACTCATAAACGCAAATAGTCATAAATCAATTAAACAGTTTACCCGTAGTATTGGTGTGCAAACGCTAAAATGTAATAAAGCGCACGCACTTATTAATACCAACACACCGGCGCAATTTAATGCTGTTAACGAACAATTTGACCAACACAAACCTAATCTATTGAGAAGAACCCTATGAGCCACACAACTGAGTCACAAATCGCATTAAACATTGCCGTAATGACAGTAAGCGATACACGCGATGAAATTACGGATACCTCAGGCCATTATTTAATTAAAGCCCTTACTGAAGCAGGCCATCACTTAGCGGATAAAGACATAGTTAAAGATGATGTTTACCAAATGCGAGCAGTTGCATCGCAGTGGATTGCCGATGACACCATTCACGCCATTTTAGTAACCGGTGGTACGGGCTTTACCGAGCGCGACTCAACACCAGAGGCATTTGCACCGTTGTTTGATAAAAGCGTAGATGGATTTGGCGAGCTATTTAGACATATTTCGTACGGCGAAATTGGTAACTCAACTATTCAATCACGTGCGTTGGCGGGCCTTGCCAATAACACCGTTATTTTTTGTATGCCTGGCTCTACGGGCGCATGTAAAACAGCCTGGACAGGTATTATAAAAGATCAGTTAGACTCAATGCA